>JAYKIC010000621.1:0-6889 GCA_035284985.1 Leptolyngbyaceae cyanobacterium | reverse complement strand
CCTAAATCCCTTCTCCCACAAGGGGAGAAGGGACTTCAAACCAGGTTCTTGGGTCGAAAGCCCCTCTCCCGCTCTGGGAGAGGGGTTGGGGTGAGGGTAGTTTGAGTTTTGTCAGTCAATCAGCCGTTCATGTGACCACACGCCAGCAGATCCGCTTTCGATTGAATACTGGGAGATTTATTATCGATGGCTAGTTCAACAGCTAAGACCCCTCAGATGACTTACTTTCAGGACGCAGATGTGTTGCATTTGCTAATTGCGGAAGGGTCAGAATCGGGCAGTGTAGAAATTAGTCCCAATATTACGGCTGAACTGAACGATGCGGGAGAACTCATTGGGGTTGAGATTCTCAACGCTAGCACTTATATTCGTGACTCAATTTTAGAGTCTGTTCAAGCAAAGCTATTGAATTTGGCTGGAACGAATGGGTAGGCGATCGCTCCTTTCACTTTACCAACGCGATCGCCCTTTACAGATAGATCATCCAGAAACACGACTTTTTTAGAATCTGTCGATATTCAATAAACATTGCAGTTTCACTGTTAAGTTTACAAGGGTAGCTAGAATATGAGTCGTTGTGGAATTCAAGACTCACTTAGAGCAAAATATGGCAAAGGTATCGCCTCCCATTCCAACGTTTGATTCTATGCTGATTCCTACAATTGAAGCATTACAGAACTTAGGAGGCTCTGGAACAGTTGAGGAAATCTACAATCAGGTTGCCCAAAATCTCAACTTATCCGATGAAGTTTTAGAAGTTTTGCATGGTAATACATCACAAACTGAAGTGGAGTATCGCCTAGCCTGGAGCCGTACTTATCTAAAGAAATATGGTCTGATTCAAAATTCATCCCGTGGGGTTTGGGCTTTAACCTCAACCTCTATAAACTCTACAATTCTGAAGCCAAAAGATATTGTTAAGAAAGTTAGGAATGCAGGGAGTCCGAAAACCTCCTCACTCAATACAGATGATTCTACTGGAGTTGTGGAAGAACCAGATGAAATAGAGTGGCATCAAAAGCTTCATAGTATTTTGCTAAATCTCGAACCGTCAGCATTTGAACGATTGGCACAGCGATTATTGAGAGAATCTGGATTCGTTCAAGTTCAAGTAACAGGAAAATCTAGTGATGGTGGAATTGATGGGGTTGGCATTGCTCGAATTAATGGTTTTTTGAGTTTTCATGTCTTGTTTCAATGCAAGCGCTATCAAGGCTCAATAACGGCAGGGCAAATCAGAGATTTTCGAGGTGCGATGCAAGGAAGAACCGATAAGGGTTTGTTTATTACAACTGGGACATTTACCAGGGAAGCGATTAAAGAAGCTACAAGAGATGGAGCACCACCGATTGATCTAATTGATGGTGAACAGTTAGTACAAAAACTCAAAGAGTTAGAGCTTGGAGTCAAAATAACGATGATTGAGGCCATAGAAATAGACGGGGAATGGTTTGCGAAAATCTGACATGCATTCGAGATTCGCCGCAAAGTGGGAAATCTTAGCTGGTTTTGGACATATTATTCAATTTTTTCTTGGAAGCTTGTTCAGCTTATATATCTTTTTCAGATTGTGTTGGGTTGTTCTCTTGAGGTTGTTTAAGATCCTATGTACTATGATGAATGAATACGAGTATTTAGGGGAGCTAGAATAAGCCTATGTCGAGTAGTAATACAGGGATTGAGTGGAGTGACAAAACGTGGAATCCGACAACTGGTTGTGACAAAGTGAGTCCAGGCTGTCGCTACTGCTATGCTGAGGCGTTAACAAAACGATTTCCTAAGAACTTTCCGAATGGCTTTGCATTAACTTTACATCGTGATCGCCTTGACCAGCCACTGAAGTGGCGATCGCCCAGCCGTATTTTTGTAAACTCGATGAGTGATTTGTTTCACAACGATGTTCCACTGGATTATTTGCAAGATATTTTTGCTGTTATGCGTGAAACACCGTGGCATATTTATCAAATCTTAACGAAAAGGGATCAGCGGTTAGTTGAATTAGCTCAGAATTTACATTGGGCAGATAATATTTGGGTCGGAGTTTCCGTTGAAACTCAGCAATATGCTTACCGAGTGGATGCATTACGCCAAGTTCCCGCAAAAGTACGTTTTCTGTCTTGTGAGCCGTTACTCGGACCCCTACAGTTAAATTTAGAAGGTATTCACTGGGTAATTGTTGGTGGGGAATCAGGGTTTAATCATCGTTCAATGAAGCCTGAGTGGGTAAAGAGTATTTTCCAGCAAACACGAATTGCAAATACAGCATTTTTCTTCAAGCAATGGGGTGGGCATTACTCCAAGGCAGGCGGTCGATTGTTAGATAGTGTCGTGTGGGATGAAATGCCGGAGAGTTGGTATCAACACATCAAGAAATGGCCAAAAACTGCAATTTCTCGACGCAAAAAGACGAATCAGTTAAAACAGAGATGCTTAACACCTGTGAAATAGGGGGCATCAATGAGTCGATTTGGTCGTGAAGGTGAAGATATTATCGGTAGATGGTCAGAGGAGAAGCTTGATTTACTGGCTAAGTATATCAAAGCCTACTCTGTGATCATGAATAACCAGAAAACAACAAATAATCCAACAGGTCAAGCATGGTTACGTGAGTATTTTTATGTTGATGCATTTGCGGGTTCTGTAAGGCCAATTGCCAAAGAGGATGAAAGGCGCTACATCAATGGGTCGCCCATTCGGGCATTGGAAACCAAACCTCGATTCGATCGCTATTGGTTTATCGATATTTCTCCACAACGAATCGCAAGGTTGGAACGACTGCGAGCGGAGTTTCCTGAGTGTGCGATCGAAATTCGCCAGGGAAATTGCAATGAGGTGTTGCGAAACGAGATTATTCCCTTGATTCCCCAGTTTTCCAGGCGGCGGGCATTTATTTTCCTTGATCCTTACGGGTTGCAAGTGGATTGGGAGACAGTGCGGCTATTGGCGGGAACCGAAGCTTGCGACATTTTTGTAAATTTTTCCGTTATGGGAGTGACTCGATTGTTGCCTAGGGAACAAAAGCCTCACCCAGATGCCGTGGAGCAATTAAGTAAGGTCATGGGAAACACAAACTGGATTGATGCAATTTACAAAGAACGTTCTGGTACTCAGCTAGACTTGTTTGGCAATTTAGAGGAGTCTTTAGAATACCGTGAACCCATTCGAGCACAATCCTTGGCTGAACTATATGCTGAGCAATTAGGAGTTTTATTTGCCCATGTCAGTAAGCCTGTGTTGATGAAAAATTCGAGCAATGCGGCCCTATATTCCCTTTGTTTGGCAAGTCATAAGAAGGTTGCTGTGGATATTACCAACAGTTTGAAGCAGTTGGGACGTTAACAATGAAAAGGGCGATCGCCCCCTATCCAGAATCAGAGAATTGCTCTTGTCCCTTGGATGATGGGTTTGGTATTGATGCGATCGCATCACATCAATAGTTGAGATGAGCTAAGGCTTCGTGGGATTGGGTCAGCGAGATTCAATCTAACACTGTTGCGTGGAGCGTGGCCCAGCTTCAGCATTGTCTCTTTTTTGGTGACAATATGTATATTTACAGGCATATTGTCTTTTTTGAGAACTCAGTCCATAATGAAATCACGGCAACGAAATCCGTTTACTATCATTTGAGAGGAAAATACTATGGCTGATGTTACTATTTCTGTACTAGATAACGGTCCGGCGATCGTCAAAGGCGAATTTACCGTCACCGATGGGGCAGGCAACGCTTACCCCAAGCAAAATCAGATAGCCCTCTGTCGGTGTGGCGCTTCCGCCAACAAGCCTTTCTGCGACGGTGCCCATGCTAAAGCCGGATTTGAAGCGAGCGATCGCGCCCCCAGTGCCTAAACGTATCCATTTAATGGGTTGGGTTGACGCAAGGAAACCCAACCGACAAGTCACAACCAACAAGTCACAACCAACAAGTCACAACCAACACCCATACTAATCAACACCCACAAAGGCGAGTCTAGGAGGTCATCATGTTAACCATTCGTAAATCGGAAGAACGAGGTTTAGCGGAATTCGGTTGGTTGAAAAGTTTCCACACCTTTTCCTTTGGCGAATATTACGATCCCAACCACATGAACTTTGGGGCATTGCGAGTGATCAACGACGATCGCATCCAAGGCGGCGGCGGGTTTCCCACCCACGGCCATCGGGACATGGAAATTATCACCTATGTGCTGGATGGGGCACTGGAACATAAAGACACCCTGGGTAATGCGGCGGTGATCAAACCGGGAGAAGTGCAGCGTATGAGTGCGGGAACCGGAATTGCCCACAGTGAATATAATCACTCCGCCACTGATTTAGTGCGGCTTTTACAAATTTGGGTCATTCCAGATACCCAAGGGTTGGAACCGGGCTATGAACAGAAGTATTTTGATCCGGCTGAAAGCCAAGGCAAATTGCGCCTAGTGGGATCACGGGATGGCCGCGATGGGTCCGTCACTATCCACCAAGATGTCAACCTCTATGCCGGACATTTGAAAACTGGCGATACCGTAGACTTCGCCTTAGCTAGCGATCGCCAAGCATGGGTGCAAATCGCCCGTGGTTCCCTGATTATTAATGATCAAGTGTTGACCGAGGGGGATGCCGCAGCCATCCGTGAACTGGATCAGTTGGCCTTCACGGCTAAGACAGATGATGCCGAATTTCTGCTTTTTGAGTTAGCGGCTTAACCGCTCTCCCAGTGTTGGACTGGAGCTGATCAAATTTGCCGATGGCTCCAGTTCAATTATCCAGCCGTAATTTAGTCATAATTTAGTCATAATTTAGTCGTAGTTTAGTCAAAAAATCAGGGAGGAAGAATCATGGGGTTATTAATTGAAGGTCAGTGGCATGACCAGTGGTATGACACCAGCAGCACAGGGGGGCGTTTTGTCCGCAAAGATTCCCAATTTCGCAACTGGGTGACGGCGGATGGCAGTGCGGGGCCAACGGGAACCGGGGGATTCAAAGCAGAACGCGATCGCTACCATCTCTATGTCTCCTATGCCTGTCCTTGGGCACATCGCACCCTCATTTTCCGTGCCCTCAAGGGTTTGCAAGACATGATTCCCATTTCAGTAGTTCACTGGTTAATGCGGGATCGGGGTTGGACTTTTGCCAACGGTGAAGGAGTGATTCCTGACCCCCTACATCAGGCGGATTATCTGTATCAGATCTATACCAAGGCCCAGGTGGACTATACGGGGCGGGTAACGGTTCCCGTATTGTGGGATCAGCAGACGCAAACCATCGTCAGTAACGAATCGTCTGAAATCATCCGTATGTTTAACCGGGCGTTTGATCATTTAGGCGCAAAACCGGGGGATTATTACCCAGACGATCTCCGTTCCGAAATTGATGTTGTTAACGATCGCATCTACAACACCGTTAACAATGGAGTTTACAAAGCGGGCTTTGCCACCACCCAAGTCGCCTATGAGGAAGCCCTCGTGCCCTTATTTGAGACCCTGGATTGGCTAGAGATTCGCTTAACCGATCAGCAATATTTGGTGGGCGATCGCCTCACCGAAGCCGATTGGCGATTATTCACCACCCTAATACGCTTCGATCCCGTGTATGTTGGCCATTTCAAGTGCAACCTGCGCCGTTTAGTGGATTACCCCAACCTTTGGGACTACGTGCGTCGCTTGTACCACCAACCTGACATTGCCGAAACCGTCAACATGCATCACATCAAGGGCCATTATTACGAAAGCCATACCACGATTAACCCCACTGGTGTAGTGCCTGTGGGTCCGCTCATCGATTATTCCCGTTAGCGTCGGTGGCTTCTAACTCTCTAGGCAGGACTCCATGGGCCTGGTATCTTAACTGTTAGAGGTAGATAGATGCAGATCCGCTAGTCAGTCGAGGTACACCATGACCACCACCCAGTACTATCAATGGCGCGGATACCGTTGTGCCTATGAGAAGCGGATCGCGCCATCCTCATCCTTAGGGACGGAGCACCCCCCCCTGGTGTTGATTCACCCCGTTGGTGTTGGCCTATACCGTCAGTTTTGGCATCGGTTTTGTCAGGCATGGCAGCAACAAGAATGGCCCAACCCGATGTATTTGCCGGATTTACTGGGGTGTGGGGATAGTGATATGCCAGCGGTGGCCTATCGCACGGAGGATTGGGCGGCTCAGCTTTGCGCCTTTCTTAAGGAGGTTGTGCAGCAGCCTGCCATTTTGGTGGTGCAAGGGGCGCTCTTTCCAGTGGCGATCGCCCTAGCCCAAATTCCCGAAGCCCTGCCCTTGCTAAAAGGATTGGTTCTATCCGGTCCACCCGCTTGGGCGGTGATGACTACGGCTAGTCCTGACTGGCAACGACGATTATTGTGGAATGGGTTGTTTGAACCCCCCGTGGGGCCGCTATTTTACCGCTATGCTCGACGGCGACAATTTTTATATTCGTTTTCCGTCAAACAATTGTTTGCCGAGGCTAAGGATGTGGATGCCAACTGGCTGGATATGCTAGAAACTGAAGCCGCCAAGGTGGCTAGCCGCTATGCCGTGTTTTCGTTTTTAGCGGGCTACTGGCGACAGGATCATACTGAGCGTTTGATGAATTTACAGGTGCCGACGTTAGTGGTGGTGGGCGATCGCGCTTCCAGCATCAGCCGCTCTGGTAAAACTGAAACCCCGGTGGATCGGGTCAACGCTTACCTGAAGCATCTGCCCCAGGCGGAAGCCCAAATATTGACGGGCCGTAACGTGTTGCCCTACGAATCAACTTCTGAATTTGTCAAGGCGATCGCTCCCTTTGTCCTGATTGACTGACAAAACTTTGCCCCTCTTCCCTAAATCCCTTCTCCCAAAAGGGGAGAAGGGACTTCAAACCAGGTTCTTGGGTCGAAAGCCCCTCTCCCGCTCTGGGAGAGGGGTTGGGGTG
>JAYKIC010000620.1:0-3166 GCA_035284985.1 Leptolyngbyaceae cyanobacterium | reverse complement strand
GAGCCATTGGGCTACGAAGCGATGGGAGAATACGGCATTCCTGGGCGGCGCTATTTTCGTAAACACAACTCAGAGGGCAATCGCACTCACCATTTGCACATTTTTCAAGCCGAATCTGCCGAAATCCACCGTCATTTAGCTTTTCGAGATTACATGATCGCCCATCCTGATGCAGCCCAAGCCTATAGCCAACTCAAGCAACGACTTGCCGCTGCTCACCCCACCGATATTGAAGCCTACATGGATGGCAAGGATGACTTCATTAAAACGATGGAGCAAAAAGCTCTGCACTGGCGGCGATCGCTGGATACCAATCCCCCATCTCCCTCAACCGTTTAGGAACGCCCTAGGAGCAAGCCAAAATGGATTACTCAGCCATTAACTTTCAAAACAAATTTGCCCAGTTTTCCGATTATTGGACCCCCCGTGTTATTGCCGAAATGAATGATTATCAGTTTAAACTGGTGAAAGTTCAAGGCGAGTTCGTTTGTCACCACCATCCCGACACCGACGAAGCCTTTGTCGTGTTGTCAGGGGAGATGGCGATCGCCTTTCGAGACGGTCAGGTTGAACTCAAAGCAGGTGAAATGTTTGTCGTTCCCAAGGGGGTTGAACATAAGCCCATCGCACCGCAGGACTGTCAAATCTTGGTGATTGCACCCCGTGGCGTAGTCAATACAGGGAACGTTGGGGGAGCATTGACGGCCTGCAACGATGTTTGGGTATAGTGCCTTGCCCAGGTTCCTACAAGCTTGCTGAATCCACTAATCTAATGATCTTTATTCCACAACTGCCCATGTATGGTCCTTCTCCCGATACTCGCCATCCCATCACCGGACAAACCCGCCTGGTTTACCTCAAAACTATCCTCACCAATCCCAATATCATCGTTGGCGACTACACCTACTATGATGATTTTGAAAACCCCGAAAACTTTGAGCGCAATGTGCTCTACCACTTTGATTTCATTGGCGACAAGCTGATTATCGGCAAGTTTTGCGCCATTGCCTCCGATGTGAAATTCATCATGAATGGCGGCAACCATCGCACCGATTGGTTGACCAACTATCCCTTTCCCGTATTTGGTCAGGGGTGGGAGGCCGCGATGCCGGAGGAATGGCCCCACAAAGGGGACACTACTATCGGTCATGATGTGTGGATTGGCTACGGGGCCACGTTGATGCCAGGAGTGCAGATTGGCGATGGGGCGATCGTGGCGGCACAATCGGTGGTGACCAAATCCGTCGAACCCTACACCGTCGTTGGCGGCAATCCGGCCCGTGAGATCCGCCAACGGTTTGATGATGAAACGATTCAGGCTTTGCTGGCCCTCCAATGGTGGCACTGGGATATTGCCAAAATTACCCGCAATCTCCATGCCATTTGTGGGTGTGACATCACCGCCCTGCAACAGGCCCAGTAGGGATTTAGTAGCGACTCAGTAGTGAACTGCGAAGCCCTGTGTAACCGATGAACAGTGATCACGATCAATACCAATAAACACCGATGAACATTAACATTCTCACCATTGGCTCCAGAGGCGATGTCTAGCCCTATATTGCCCTGGGCGTGGGTCTGCAACGGGCAGGCTATACGGTACGACTCACCACCCACGACACCTTTAAAGATTTAATTAAAGCCTAGGGTTTAGACTTTTGGCCCATTGGCGGTAACATTCAAGAAATTACCCAAGGTGAATCAGGGCAACGCAGGATTGAATCGGGCAAAAATCCTTTTCAAGCATTAAGCCGTTTGCGCCAAGCCCTGGACCCTATTCTGGCAGAATGCTTGATGAATACATGGCAATCCTGTCAGGATGTGGATGCGGTGATCAGCAGTGGGACTGCCTTTTTTGGGGATGATGTGGCTGAACGATTGGGGTTGCCCTCCTTCATTGCCCTGCTGCAACCCATTTTGCCGACTGGAGCAATTACCCATCCAATGGCTCCACCGCTCCACCTCGGCCAGACGGTGAATCGGCTCACCTATCAATGCTTCAATCGCTTTTACTGGCAATTGTTTAAGCAATCCGTAAACGAATGGCGACAGCAGACTCCCTTGGTCAGCGCCATTCAACAAGCGGTTGAGGATACAGCCCTGCGTCAGCAAGCGCAAAAATTAGGGGCAATGATTCAAGCTGAAGCGGGTGTGAACCAAGCAGTAAAGATTATTCAAGCGTATAATCAACAGTTTTGGCATCAGGGATCTGCCAATTAAGAAGATATCAATGTTGGGCATAGCCCGCCGCTCCCCGACTAGTCCTTTATTTTTTGCCTGTTCCTATCCAGATCTGAGAATTTACAGCTAAGAGGGCGATGATGGGGAGGTTTGGGGGAAATGGGAGCTAGAGGATAGGCGGGGTTGGAGGTTGGTTTGAGTATCAATTAGGAACCGAACGACGTTAAGCTGCTGCTCGGTGGGCATGGTGCGGGGATGAACTTGCGTGAGCCATACTAGGGATTCGTCAATGTTGTAGCCGTGGTAAAGACAGAGGTAGGCTAAACAAATCGTGGGCGATCGCTCCATTCCAGCGAGACAGTGAACATACACAGGCTGCCGCTGGATGATACTGGCGTGAATAATTTTGAGAACGCGAATCACCTCTACGTGACTCAGCATTAGTGAGCTATGACTATCGGGTAAAGGGTAACGGATGCAGTGAAACTGACGTTGTATCTTAGGGGGCAATACTGCTTCCGTTTCGGCACATAGGGAGACAATGGTATGAATTCCAGCAGTTTGTAAAACTTGACCATCCCGATGATTAATGGCCCATCCTACGGCTAATTGCCCTGGGAGAACCCAACGCACCGTCAAGGGCTTGGGTCGGCGCTTTCGACCCAGAAAAGGGAAGGAGTTGAGGGAGAAAAAAGAGAGGGAAAGGCGATGCATATTGGTTATAACGTTGACAACGTGTGGGCAGGCACGGATTTAGATTAATTGATGGGGTCTCAGTGGGGCTTTCATGGCGATCGCCCATGGGAAAACAAGGGGGAGGCTCAAAGGGCAAAAGTACGATCGGTAAGGGCAAAAGTACGATCGGTAATATGCTACGTAGGCAATATAAACCTTTACCACTAATTTGTAGTCAGATCAGGACAGGATCAACCAGCAAAACATTTGAGCCAACTGCTTTACATAAACTTTGAAGAAAGAGAGTCTTATT
>JAYKIC010000619.1:0-4830 GCA_035284985.1 Leptolyngbyaceae cyanobacterium | reverse complement strand
TCACCCCAACCCCTCTCCCAGAGCGGGAGAGGGGCTTTCGACCCAAGAACCTGGTTTGAAGTCCCTTCTCCCCTTGTGGGAGAAGGGATTTAGGGATGAGGGGAAAAGTTTTGTCAGTCAATCAGGCCCGGACCTTAGACCCCCCTAGAGAATCTCATTCATTTCCCCCGGTCGAATCGTAAGTCGCTGGGTCTGGTTGCCCCGCTGAACAGTGAAACTGAGCGCTTGACCAATATCAGCTTGATTGACGATATCTTGCACCTGTTCGGCGGTGGTCACAGTTTCGTCTCCAATTTTGGTAATCACATCCCCCTGGCGCAGCCCCCCCGATGCGGCTGGGCTATCCGGGAGTACCGCTGCCACCAATACCCCATTAACCTCAGGAATGACAATGGGCGCATTAGGATCGCTATTGATCTCCTTCGCCATATCTGGGGTCAAGGTAGACATGCGAATGCCGATAAAGGGGTGGGGAATGGTTTCCCCACGGGCCAGTTGGTCCTGAATGGCCTTGGCCGCATTGATGGGAATGGAAAAGCCAATGCCTTGAGCATCAGCCCGAATCGCGGTATTAATGCCAATGACCTCACCGTTGGCATTGACTAGGGGACCACCGGAATTACCAGGGTTAATGGCGGCATCGGTTTGGATAAAGTCAATGCGTTTATCGGCAATTCCAGCTTGGGAACTGGAGCGATTCAGGGTACTGACAATGCCTAGGGTGACGGTGTTATCCAAGCCTAGGGGGTTGCCGACAGCGATCGCCCAATCTCCCACCTGTACATTGTCGGAATTACCCAGAGGCGCAATGGGCAAATCGGGACCGGAAATTTTGACCACAGCTAGATCTAGGGCATCATCCGCCCCTTTGACTTCCCCTTCAAAGGTGCGACCATCCCGCAATGTAACGGTCACCGTATCCGCACCGCTGACCACATGGGCATTGGTTAGAATAATGCCGGACGCATCCACAATAAAGCCAGAGCCTTGTCCTTGTTCCCGAAATTCCTGGGAATCATCCGGGAGCGCATCCCCGAAGAACCGCCGGAAAAACGGATCATCGGCAAAGGGACTGGAAAAGGGCTGGCGAGAAACCACCCGCTCCGTGTCAAGCCGGACCACGGCTGGTCCCACCATAGTCACGGCATCGGCGACAAACGTACGGCTAGTAATAGTTGGCAGTTGGGCGGCAACGGCTACCGTATTGTTATCCCCTTGGTTTTGCGAGGACATGGAGGCTTCCCCGGCCTCAGCCTCAGGATTAGCGGTCATGCCTGCGGGGTTGTTGACAAACCTTAGAGCGGGCGGTAGCGACTGCTGGGGGACACGATACAGGGTCAACAGGGTTAGACCTGCTCCCAACACAAATACAACTAGGTATCGGGTCAGTTTGGTCATAGTAGAACGGAAACGTGTAGGTGACGACATAACGAGTGGTATTCTCCGTTTTTTGCTTCTTATCTGGGGAATTGCTACTATCTCTGCATTTTAAATATTTTTTTCTTGGACTGGCAGTGGGATTGGGGTGATCCTGAATGTGCAGCCCTCTAAAGTATTTACGCGGTCTAGGGGGGCGGTTAATACTTACTTATTAAAGTATTTACACTAATTTTTTCTTGAGGGTTATGGTTTGGGGGTGAACTGGGCAAAATCAAATTATGGATGGGAAAACCCAAATGGGTAAAACTAGGGGGAATAAACCCAGAAAGGGAAGTCCTAGACTTAGGATGTTACCTCTATAGGGTTAGCCCAGTTCATCGTTAGCCAATGCGATCGCCTCGCCGTGACCGCAGCATAACTGGAACAACCTCAGCCAAAGGAAAAGCGATCGCCTTTCAGCCTGTTGCCCAAGCTAAAATGGAGCGATCGCCCTATCGACCTAAATTAAAGAGTGTCCATGATGTGAGGTCCGCAACTCTAAGCATGGATCACTCTAGGTCGCTTATGGCTTTTGACCATCGTGCTACAAGTGTATAACTTGCGTTCAAAAAGGGATCACTTTTCTCTATTGTAGCCATCATCGTTTTCAATCGTCGAATCAGACAGGCTACCTGCGATCCCTATCCACTAGCCGCCTATTAACGAATAGCAACTTTGATCACCTTATTCTTTTCTTCTTCAACTTTTGGCAGGATCAGGGTCAAAATGCCATTCTCATACTTTGCTTCAGCTTTGGTGTTCTGAATTCGGGTCGGTAAGGGAATGACCCGCTGGAATTTGCCATAACGAAATTCACTGCGGACTGCACCCTCTTCGGGGGTTTTATGGGGGGCTGGGCGATCGCCTTCAATGGAAACCGACTCCGCCATCACTTCCACATTCAAATCCTCTGGATTCACCCCAGGCAATTCCAACCGCAGCACTAAGGCTTCATCGGTTTTTGCTAACTCGGCAGCGGGAACAAAATTAGCTAATCCCCGTTCCTGCACCGCATCGGAAAAGCCTAAGTCATCGAATAAGCGATGGACTTGACGATGGAGCGTGTCGATATCGGGAAATGCTTCAAAGTGTACAATAGCCATCGTGTTGATCTCCTTTCTGTGAAAACTGGTTCTGTGTGTGTTGTTGTTACTGCTTTGCTGTTGCTTCTCTTTGTGCCATTTAGGTTTGAGTTGCAACTCATCCTTGCCTATGGCTCTATCTTAAAGGCAGACCTGGGTTGGGGGGGACTCGGTTCTATCGACTTTTTACGGGGGATTGCCGTACCCGTGACCAAGGGGGAGTGGGTTGGGGCTATGCCTTGGTAAAGACGTAAATGGTCTGGAGTTGGAGGCGATCGCTTAACTCGGATGGCTGTGCTAGGGCAACCGTTGAGTCCACCGCCGGATCAGCCGTGAGGGCAAAGCATTGCCGCTTCAGCTGCACTTGTAGATTGCTCATGGGATCTTTGCCCGTAGACACCAAAAACTTCAGATCTTGCACCCACGACCAGTTAACTAACCGATCTAGCAACTGACCAATGGCCACTAAGTAGGGGTGTTGGGCCTGCTGATACCAGGTGGCATCGGCGACACCCGCTTGATCCAATCCTAGGTGAAAAATCAATGAAGAATGGTCAAACAAGGCTGTGGCAACGGGTCTAGCTTCTTCCTGTAACAACAGATCATGGGTGTGAGCCAGATGACGCAATGCCTCTAGCCGATCGTAACGGGTTTGCACGGTGGTGGGTTCATCGAGCCACTGCACAGCGACGGTGACCAAATAGGTCTGCAATAGCAAGTGCCCCAGTTTCTCTGCTTTAGTGGCCAAATAGTCTGCGTTGTAAAAATTAGCCTCGATCAACAGCGGTACTCGGTCTACCATTTCCAAGCCGTAGCCTTTGATGCCAGCAATTTTGCGGGGATTATTCGTGATTAAACAAAACTGTTTGACTCCAATGTCATTGAGAATTTGGGCACCAATGCCATAGTTCCGCTGATCAGCAGGGAATCCCAGCTTTTCATTGGCCGCAACGGTATCCAAGCCCATGTCTTGGAGGGTGTAGGCTTTAAGCTTATTGACGAGGCCAATACCCCGGCCCTCTTGTCTTAGATAAACCACGACCCCGGCCCCAGCATTTTCAATCATTTTCAGGGCGGATTGTAGTTGCCCCCGACAGTCACAGCGCAGGGAACCGAGGGAATCTCCCGTGAGACATTCGGAATGGACGCGGACGAGAACGGGGCGATCGCCAAACGCCTTAGGATCACCCTTCACAATAGCCACATGTTCTGTTTGATCTAACAGATTTCGGTAGGCGTAGATTTTGAAGTCTCCAAACAAGGTTGGCAAATCCGCCACGGTTTCCCGCTGGACGAAGCGCTCATGTTCCAACCGATAGCGAATCAAGTCGGCAATGCTGATTAACTTCAGTTTATGGTGGCGGGCATAGTCAATCAGTTCCGGCAAACGGGCCATGGACCCATCAGGGTTCTGAATTTCGCAAATCACCCCAGCGGGATACAATCCGGCTAACCGGGCTAAATCCACCCCCGCTTCCGTATGTCCAGCCCGTTTTAAGACTCCCCCGTCTCTGGCTCGCAAGGGGAAAATATGACCGGGGCGGCGCAAATCGTCGGGGCGGGTGCTGGGATTGATGGCAATTTGGATGGTGCGTGCCCGATCTTCGGCGGAAATCCCGGTCGTTACCCCTAGGCGCACGGCGGCATCGATGCTGACGGTGAAGGGGGTTTGTTCGCTGACATCAGTTTTGTTACTGACCATGAGGGGGAGGTCCAGTTCGTCCAGGCGATCGCCCGTCATTGCCAAACAAATTAGCCCCCGTGCTTCCACCGCCATAAAATTAATGGCATCAGGGGTGGCAAACTGAGCGGCACAGATGAGATCCCCCTCATTTTCACGATTTTCGTCATCCACCACAACAATAATACGACCAGCCTTCAGTTCGGCCAGGGCTGCGTCAATGGAATCAAATTCAAAGGTATCCTGGCAAGCTGCCGGAGTCGTTGCACTCTCCATCGGTTGGTTATCCAGCGGGTAGGGATTACACAAAACACGTCTCTATTGAGATGTGGTTGTATTCTAGCGCCATTGAGGAATTTGGTACTACAATGCTACAGGCATCGCTCTTCACATCAGTTGGCGATCGCCCTCACGCCTCAGTCCATCAATGGTGCAGTTTTACAGCAAATGTGGGTCCAATATTATGGGTGAACCAGAACGGATAAGGGTTGGTGTGGCGGGAATAGCCAGTTACGCGGGGCTGCAACTGGTGCGCCTACTCCTATCCCATCCCAATGTTGAACTGGTCTATCTGGGCGATCGCCAGCACCAGGGTCGCCGGATTCACGAGGTGCATCCAGACCTGTCGGGCTATTTCACCGACAAACT
>JAYKIC010000618.1:0-6562 GCA_035284985.1 Leptolyngbyaceae cyanobacterium | reverse complement strand
TCGATCACAATAGCGTCCTAGCCGAAACAAAACTCGTCACCGAATATGGTGGAGTGGTGCGTTTACCTGAAAATATCGACAGCAAGGGCAGTCGGGAGGTCGAAATTGTCACCTCATCCGTCTTGCTTAACGATGCCAAAATCTTTGTTGATAGCCATCAAGGCAGCGAACAATATATTATAGAAACCATTCATAATCAGCGGTTTTCCTTAATTGCGACCCCTGGAACGAAAGTGACCCACAACCAGGTGGTGGCAGAACTCATCGATGACCGATACCACACCCAGACTGGCGGCATCATCAAATATTCCGGGCTAGAAATCTCGAAACGGGGTAAGGCCAAACAAGGGTACGAGGTGATTCAGGGCGGGACCATCATCTGGATTCCGGAAGAAGCCCATGAAGTGAACAAAGACTTGTCCCTGCTGCAAGTGGAAGACGGACAGTATGTGGAAGCTGGGACGGAAATTGTTAAAGATATCTTTTGCCAAAGCAGCGGTGTCATCGAAGTCTCCCAAAAGAATGACATCCTCCGGGAAGTGGTGATCAAACCCGGTGAGTTGCACATGACGGAAACCACCGAGGAAATCATGGCGAAAGATGGCACCATTGCCAATCCTGGCCAGGAAATTATTCCCGATTTGGTGCCTGAAGAACTGTGCTACGTTGAGTACGTGGAAACCCCAGAAGGGTCAGCCCTGCTCCTCCGTCCGGTTACGGAATTCCACGTTGAGGATAATCCTGCGGTGCCAAACCAAGAATCCGTTGGGGAAAGCATGGGCCGTTCCATTACCTTAAGGGCGGTGCAGCGGATTGCCTATAAGGATGGTGAGCGGGTGAAGTCCGCCACTGGGTTGGAACTGTTGCGGACCCAACTCGTTTTGGAAATGGATGACAAAGCCACCCAACTAGCGGCAGACATTGAGTTGATGGCGGATGAAGACGACCCCGATATCACCCGTTTACAGATGGTCATTCTAGAAACGTTGACGGTTCGTCGTGATATTGCCGCAGACCAGACCCAGGGGAGTACCCAAACCCGGTTGTTGGTGGCTGAGGGCGATCGCATTGATCCAGGGGCAGTGGTAGCGGCCACTGAAATTCAATGTAAAGAAGCGGGGGAAATTCGCGGCATTTTAGAAGGCCAAGAAGCCATTCGCCGAGTGTTGATTGTTCGAGAATCGGACTTGCTACGGCTGGATTTACAGGGACAAGCCGCCACGGTGAGTAAGGGGGATCTTCTAGTATCGGGCTATGAGATTGCCCCAGATATCATCACCCCAGAATCCGGCATGGTCGTGGATATATCAGACAACGAAGTTTTGCTCCGCCTAGCCCGTCCCTATCGCGTATCATCGGGTGCAGTGCTTCACATTGACGACCGAGATCTCGTTCAACGGGGGGATAGTTTGGTGCTGCTGGTCTTTGAACGGGCCAAAACAGGGGATATTATCCAAGGTTTACCCCGGATTGAAGAATTGCTAGAAGCCCGTAAGCCCAAGGAAGCCTGTATCCTAGCCGAACGTCCCGGCACCGCTCAGGTGATCTATAGCGATGATGAAGTAGTGGAAATTAAAGTGGTCGAACCCGACGGAACGGTCACGGACTACCCCATTGGCCCCGGTCAAAACGTTATAGTCGGGGATGGTCAGCAAGTTACGGCAGCGGAAGCCCTTACCGATGGTCCCGCCAACCCCCACGAAATTTTGGATATTTTCTTCCGCTTCAAGCGAGAGCAATTCGGTATCCATGATGCCGCCCTCTTCAGCTTGGCGCAAGTTCAAACCTTCTTGGTGAACGAAGTGCAATCAGTATACCAATCCCAAGGGGTGGATATTTCCGACAAGCACATTGAGGTTATTGTGCGTCAGATGACCTCAAAAGGTCGCATTGACGATGGCGGTGACACCACCATGCTACCGGGTGAGCTAGTTGAGCTGTACCAAATTGAACAGGTTAACAATGCCATGGCCATCACAGGTGGGGCACCCGCCGAATATACGCCCATTTTGTTAGGGATTACCAAGGCATCTTTGAACACCGATAGCTTTATCTCAGCCGCCAGTTTCCAAGAAACAACCCGGGTTTTGACCGAAGCGGCCATTCAAGGTAAGTCTGACTGGCTCCGAGGCTTGAAAGAGAACGTGATTATCGGTCGCCTAATCCCGGCTGGGACAGGCTTTAATGCCTATGAAGAACCAGCCTCCGCTCATTTGGACCCCAACTTAGATGCGGCGGTCTTGGAGGGAGATGTGGACCTCCAAGATGTGGTTTTGGACGATCGCACCGCTCGCACCTATGAGTTAGAAGTCGGATTAGATGTTTTCCCGGTTGACCCTGCCTCCCGTCGGAGCAGCTCATCCGTATCCGATACGGAATTGATCGGGGGTCCAGCTAACTACGGTGGCATGGGCAACTCATCTCCTAACCCATCTTCCTCCTCGTCTATGATTATTGACGATGGTACGGACTTGGGAGATATGGATTTGGATGAGGATGATATGTGATCTTGAGGGACTACCCTTAACACTATCCTCAACACACGGAACTGTCACGTTAGGGAAATCCCCTAAGGTCATGTCTTAGATTGGAAACGGCGGTCCCTCTCGGCGGGGGGATCGCCGTTTTCAGTTGTGCCTAATCTCAATCACGCGGCATTTCACGCCCCCACCAAAACACCTCGGTCTAATTTACGCAGTCTGTAAACCCCGTGGCACATCAGCCAGGTTCATCAGGAAAATAGGACGGTTCACGGAGGAACCAGAAGCTGGGAGGGTTAACACTACCATGTGTTGGGCGATCGCCCTAATACTACGGGGTGTGATGGACGAAATGGGATAGACCTCAGTGATGGGTAACTCTAGTAAGGTCGGGGGATGATCAACTCGCAGTGCCCACGTTTCTCCCGCAATGGGCTGCATCGCCACCAGACAGGGAACAAATGAATCGGTAGCAATTGGAGCCGCAGGGAGTTGAGCTAAGTTGGGTAGATGGCTATGGGGATCAGAGACTAACAGACGCGATCGCAGATCCACAATGGCGAAAGGGCGACCATTCAGCATCATAAACCCACTCTGGGCCATTTCGGTGGCCCTGGTATCATCCCATCGAATCACCTTAAGGATGGCCGCAGCGGGCACAGCAAACCAGTAATGGGCGATCGCAAATACGACCGCTTTGCATCGATTAGGATGGCTACTGTGATGAATGGATTGCGCTTCGGGAAACACCGAAGTCTCTCCACCAATAGCCATGGTAGGGCCAGGGCTAGGGGGTATGGAGTTAACCGTTAGGGCATGAGCAGTGGTATTAGGCATAGGTTTTCCATCCCCTCAATGGGTAGCAATTAGGGTTTCTATGGTGGCTAGCAATTTCTTTTGTTGACAGGGTTTAGTCAAATAATCCTGGGCACCCAGCCCAAGGGCAATATTGCGATGTTTGTCACCGCTACGGGAGGTTAACATGGCAACGGGAATGTGAGAAATCGCAGGATCACTGCGATGTTCCATTAAAAACTGGAACCCGTCCAGGATCGGCATCTCAATATCACAAATAACCAGGGTGGGAATGGGATGGGATGGATGGGCCGAGCGGACAGACATCCGCAAATAGGCTAAGGCATCTCGCCCATTGCCCGCTTGCTGAGTGCGGTAGCCGTATTCCTCCAGTGGACGCACAAGGTTTTGCCGCACAGTGGGGGAATCATCCACAACCAATATGGTGATCGGCCCTGGGGCTAAGGTCTTGGTCGGTGCGGACGCGGGTAGTAAGGATTGAGCACGGGATGAGGGCACAAGCGCGGCAGACGATGAGTCGAGGGTGGATTCACGGGCGATCGCCCCCGATTTCTGCATCATCTGACGCATCAGGGTCAAGGGGTCCAATACTAAGGCCAACTGACTCACCCCAAAAATCGCGCATCCGTGGAGACAGGCGGGGGGAGTAATCACTGATCCCAAGGGACGAATCACTAACTCTTGTTCTTCAATTACTTTATCCACTACAATACCCAAGCATTCGCCATCAAACCGTAACAGGAAAACAGGGGCCACTGAATGGCTAGGGGAAGAGGACGCAGGGGCAGCATGAGCCACAGACCAGCTATTGGCCTGAACAGCCTCAGTGGTAACCGCTTCTGAGGTCAGGGTCGGGGAGCGCTGGGATTGGATCTGGGCATTGATCTGTTGAAACCGGGAGGAATTTTGCTGATTTCCCGTGAATAACCAGGTACGAGATTCAGAATACTGTAATATTTTCCCTAAGTGATAAAGTCGCACTGGTTGGTTATTATTACGCTGCACCCCCTGGAGCACCATACCGCCTTCTAGACTGGTCTGCACCTGATCGGGGGTTGGCAAAATAATCTGCTCAATATGCTCAAGGGGAAACGCATAGACAATGCCATCAGCCTGACACAGCATTTGTCGGGCAATAGATAGGGTCAAGGGTAGTCGCAGGGTAAAGCAAGCGCCCTGCCCCGGAACTGATTTGACGATAACAGTGCCATTGATTTGGCCCAGTTGCGATCGCACCACATCTAACCCCACCCCCCGTCCTGATAAGTCGCTAACTTGGGAAGTCGTGGAAAAACCGGGTTCAAATAGAAACTCCAAAATTTGGGCTGGGGATAACTGGGCCAACCGCTCCGCTGAAGTCAACCCCTGCTCCACCGCTTTTTGGGCCACCACCTGCACGTCAATACCAGCCCCATCATCTTCCACCTCAATCACCGTATACTGACCTTGATTAAAAGCTCGAATCTGGATATTACCTGTGGTTGACTTCCCCCTTTGTTCACGGATATCTGCCATTTCAATGCCGTGATCAAAGGCATTTCGCAATAAGTGCAGCAAGCTATCATGCAACGTATCCACCAACAGCCGATCCACCAAAATATCGTTGTCGGGTAACACCAAATTAATATCTTTGCCGTAGGTCATGGTAAGCTGCCGTATCAGCCGAGGTAGGCGCTGGAAAACAGCTTGGAGGGACTGCATCCTGGCATTGGTGAGGGTGTCCCAGGTTTGGGCCAATAGCCGTTTCTGACCCTGAGTCGATCGCTTCGAACGCTTATAGAATTGGTTTACCTGTCCCAACAGGGACTCTAACAAGCTGGTTTCCTCTAACGCGGTTTGCACCAGTTCGTGCAGCCGATCATGGCGATCCAACTCTAGGGCATCCAACTCTAGGCGCTCAGCTTGGAGTTGGTCAACCTGTTCAGGATGTTCAAGTACCAGAGACGACTGGAGAGTTGCCGCCGACAATAAATGGTCATCCCCATGAAGGCCATCACCATGGGGCTGGGGCGAAAGTAAGGTGGCTCCGGCACCGATGGCATAGGGTTTCATCCCTGGCCCCAAGGTTGCCAGGGGCCAGGGTGACAATGCCAGTCCCACAGCACCCATGTCAGCCTGTCTCAAAGTAGTGGAACGCAGATCAAAGGCATGATCGGACCAATCCCACAATCGATGAATAGTCTGCACATGTTGGCGCAAACAGGACAGGGTAGATTGCATTAAGCCGTAAATTTGGTTTTGTTCGTCTACCTGCCCATTTTGTTTAATCAGTAATTCTCCAGCCAGGTACTCCAGGCGGCGGATATGCGCTAGATCAATGCGAATGCTGGAATGGCCTGTGCCGGAGGATTTGGCCGGGGCAACAGACTGGGCGGGGGGAGTGGCTGGCGATCGCGCTTTCTCCTCACCAGGGGCATGGATTAGCTTCTCCCCCCCCTCAGTGAGGTCCGCCAGTAATTCACCCCCATCCCCCCCATCCCAACTCAAGGAATCTGCCATATCGAATGGATACTCGTCCCCTAGCTCATCAAGGGACTCATCGACGGCATCCACAGCATCAAGGGGGACCGCTTCAACTAGGTTGATCAGGCTAGTGAATGCTCCATCATCTTCCATCCCGATCTGGCCTAGGATATCGCTATGAAGATCAGCCAGATCATCGCTATCGCTATCAATATCGCTATCAATATCATCAGGCTCAGTATCAATGGTGAAACTAATATCGATGGGGTCATCCTCTTCAAAATCACCAAAATCTAGATTACCATCACGGGCATCATCTAGTTTCCTGGCGATCGCTGATAAATTAGGAGCAAATTCAGCATCGGCGGTGGCATATTGTTGGAGGGTGGCAGATGGGTTGCCACCATGGGTGCGATCGCCCTCCAAGACGGCTTGTTTGGCATGGCTCAAATCGGTAAAGGCGACGGTGGCGATCGCCAAAACCTGGTCGGGATGATGATGGATGGCTTCTAGAATAAGGGTGGCGATCGCCCGAAACCCGGATAAATTTACCGACTCCGCTAGTCCCTGAAATACCGTGGCCTGGTTAATCAGGGTTGTCTTAAGCTGGTGAAGCGCATCCGAAGACTGGGGCGTAGCGGCGGCATGGGTAAGAACCTGTTCTAAGGTGTCCAGCCGTTCTGCCACCCCCGATTCAAACATGGCCGCTACAATATCAAAGCCCAAATCTGCTGATGACGGGATGGGATTATCTAGGCTAAAGTCATCACCAAACTTTTCTTGAAGCTGGGCAATCACCGACG
>JAYKIC010000617.1:0-9059 GCA_035284985.1 Leptolyngbyaceae cyanobacterium | reverse complement strand
GATGAGCCTGCGGCTATCCTAGATGCGGCCTTCGATCAACTGTTGGACCAAAGTTTACCAGAGACCTCGGCTTTTTCTGAGATTCCCGACGGTACCACGTTGTTGGATTTGGACGTTGAGAATAACGGCATTCATGTTGACCTATCAGGCGAGTTTGAGCAAGGGGGGGGAAGCGCGTCGATGATTGGTCGATTAAATCAGGTGATTTATACTGCGACCAGTTTGGACCCAACGGAACCCGTTTGGTTATCGGTAGACGGGGAGCCGCTGGAGTTGCTGGGAGGGGAAGGTCTAGAAATTTCCCAACCCATGACTCGCACTGAGTTGGATAAAAATTTCCCCCTGTAGCCATTTTTAATCGGGGTTTGATTTGGGCTACAGAATAGAATATTGCTACGTTATGGCGATCGCCCTTTACTCATTTTGGGGGTAATTTTGGGCGATCGCCATTGTCGTTCCAATGCCGCCCCATTCCCTTCCAGCCGCGCAATCCGTCAGGGATATTTCAATGTAGCCACTGATGAGATAAGTGGCTACACTGTTGATAGCGAGTGATCTTTTAACAAATCCACAAAACCTAGAACCATACCAACCATCCATGTTCTCTGAGTTAACCCACGCCCTATCCCAAACCACGTTATCGGCAGATTGGATTGGTCTTCGATCCGTC
Organism: Leptolyngbyaceae cyanobacterium; assembly: GCA_035284985.1. Taxonomy (GTDB): domain Bacteria; phylum Cyanobacteriota; class Cyanobacteriia; order CAKZMO01; family CAKZMO01; genus JAAHGY01. The sequence goes on along the minus strand of JAYKIC010000617.1, from coordinate 8,389 downwards.
AAGGAAATTGCCAGGGTGCGGGGGGTACGGGATGGACATCCTGAATCCAACGGTGAAACCTTGAGCCAAGGAGTGATGGCGGAAGTATTAGTCAACGGCCAGATTGGCTACGGTGCCACCAATAAACTAACGCCCGATGGGATTCAAGCGGCTATCCGTCAAGCGTATCATCAGGCGATCGCCGCTCACCCGTGGGCCATCCACCCCATCCCCCTCGCAGCCCGTCCCAAAGTTACAGGTCAGTACGTTTCTCCCTTTCAGAAGCCCTTAAACGGCCTGACAGCCAAAGAGATTAACGATTTACTGGTGCAGTTGTGCCAGACGATGAAAGTGTCCGATCAGGTCGTAAAAACATCCGCCTCGGCAACAGCCACTGACCTGGAAACCTGGTTTATTAGCAGCAACGACTCCGAAGTGTATCAGCACGTCCTCAGCATCCAAACCCACTTTGGAGCCACAGCCCAAGATGGAGCAATCGTCCAACAGCGGACCAATAACGGATTTCGTGCCCATTGTTACCAGGGGGGTTGGGAACTATTTCCCAGCCCCGCAATTTGGGAGCAAGCGGCCCAAGTGGGGGAACAAGCCGTCGAACTCCTCAGCGCCGAAGAATGTCCCACTGGACCCACAACCCTGGTGCTAGCCCCAGACCAAATGATGTTGCAGATTCATGAAAGCGTTGGTCATCCGTTAGAACTGGATCGAATCTTAGGGGACGAGCGCAATTATGCCGGGGGTAGCTTTGTTCAACCCAAGGATTTCGGCCATCTATCCTACGGTTCCCCCTTGATGAACATTACGTTTGATCCGTCCGTTCCGGGAGAATTTGCCAGCTACAGTTTTGACGATACAGGTACACCCGCCACCAAGGAATTTGTGATTAAAGACGGCATATTGCTACGGGGTCTGGGGGGATTGGAAAGTCAAGCGCGATCGCAGATCGCTGGCGTGGCCTGTGCCCGTGCCTCCTCATGGAATCGTCCCCCCATCGATCGCATGGCCAACCTCAATTTGGAACCAGGGAGCGATTCATTTGCCGATCTAATCAGTCGGGTGGAAAATGGCGTGTACATGGAGGCCAACCGCTCCTGGTCCATTGACGATCAACGACACAAATTTCAGTTCGGCTGTGAGTATGCCAAACGGATTGAAAACGGTCGCCTGACCACGACCCTCCGCAATCCCAACTATCGAGCCACCACTCCCCAGTTTTGGCACAGCTTGGTGGGGGTGGGCAATGCGGCCACTTGGCAGATGTATGGCACCCCCTATTGTGGCAAAGGGGAACCCAACCAAGTGATTCGCGTGGGGCATGGCTCTCCGGTGTGTGTGTTTGAACAGATTGACGTATTTGGAGGTGGGGCATGACGGGTGCCGCAGTGACGACAGGGGGAACGGCTCCAATGACAACCCTTGGATTTGCTGATGAGATAGAAGCATCGTTTCAGCAGGGGGTGGCCTATCTGAATGACCATCTCTGGGAGGGTGAACATTTCACCCTAGAGTTGACGGCAGAACAGAGCCAATTTACCCGGCTAAACCATGCTAAGGTTCGGCAAACGGGAATTGTGGCGGATGGCAACCTAGACCTAACCCTGATGGCGAATGAGCGGCGGAGTTTTCGCACCTTTCCCCTGACGGGCGATCGCGCCCTCGACACCAGCCATATTACCGAAGCCTTACAGAGCTTACGGAATGAGCTACCCCAATTACCCCCCGATCCCTACCTAGTCTTACCGCGTGGCTCCAATACCAGCCGCGATGCCTACGCCGGGACTTTGTTGCCATCGGACCAAATTGCGATGGAATTACTGACTCCAGTGGCCGATTTGGACTTTACCGGAATTTACGCGGGGGGGACCATTATCCGAGGCTACGCCGATTCCGCCGGACAGTTACACTGGTTTGCCACGGCATCCTTTACCTTGGACTACTCGATTTTTACGGCGGATGGCCAAGCGGTGAAAGGTACGGTGGCAGGGCGCAACTGGAACCCGGATGATTATCAGGCTAAACTCACTGATTCCAGAAAACAATTGGAGCGCATGGCGGTGGAACCGAAGGCGATCGCCCCTGGTTCCTATCGCACCTATCTTGCCCCTGCCGCTGTGGCAGAGTTAATCAGTATGTTGTCTTGGGGCGGGGTGAGCGAAGCCTCGCTGCAAAAAGGGGACAGTGCCCTGAATCGGTTACGTCGGGGTGAGGCCACCCTATCGCCCCAGTTTGTGTTAAAGGAAAACTTTAGCCAGGGACTCGTGCCACGTTTTAACGATATCGGGGAAGTCGCCCCCTTATCATTGACGGTGATTGAACAAGGTCAGCTATGCAATTCCCTCATCAGTGCGCGTACAGCGAAGGAATATGGGTTAGCATCCAATGGGGCAGCAGGATGGGAGGGATTGCGATCGCCCGACGTTAGCCCCGGCACCCTCGCAACCCCTGACATCCTGAAAGCGTTAGATACGGGGTTATATCTGTCCAATTTACATTATCTGAACTGGAGCGATCGCCCCACCGGACGTATTACAGGCATGACACGCTACGCCTGTTTCTGGGTGGAAAACGGTAATATTGTGGCTCCCATCGAAAACCTCCGCTTCGATGATAGTCTTTATCAATTCTTCGGTGAACAATTAGTGGCATTGACGGACCAGGCAGAATTTATTCCAGAAGTCGGCAGCTACGAACGGCGGGAAATTGGCGGCACCTGGACACCGGGAATTCTCGTCGATCAATTTGCTTACACGTTGTAAAACCCCCACCCTAATTTCCTCTCCCCAAAGTACCTGTTTAGCGTCCGAAACCTATTTTTCTGGTGCCCTGCCTCTGGCTGGGTACCTCAACTGGAGCCTCTGGCTCCGGTTAAACACGAGGCAGAGCCTCTAATGAGGATTCCCAGCGAGACGCTGGGAACCAGAAGTAGCAAAGATTTGCCCCAAAACTGTGGAACGCTAAACACATACTTCCAAAACGGCAGCGGGATTTAGGGCGGGGCTAATTTCCGCCACAGGTACTAATCAGATACTAATCAGTCAGGGTATCCAACAAGAAGGCGGCAAGGGAATCGGACTCGATGTCCCCCAAAACTTTGGTGTGTACGATGTCAAACTTAGCTCCAGCCTCTTGCAGTCGATCATCCAGCATTTCAAAGAAACCTTGGGCGATCGGGTTTTCGCCAATCTGAACCAAGCCAATCCCCAGTTCGTGATCCTCGTCCATTTGGTGGGTGGCTTTGACGATTAAGTTAGCGATCGCCATCCGATCCTTCGGTTCATCATCCATCAGCACCAAAATAATTTGACCGTTAGCCTTCGCCGTTCCCTGTTTTTTTTGGTTAAAGTATTCATCCAATGCCATTTGTAGCCCTGGTACCAATTGCACTGCCTGGGGTGGCTTGCCATCTCCCATCAAGGTTTCAAACATATCCACCGTAATCGGCTCATATCGCTGGAACACACAGGGTTCCGTGGGAGTTTGTTGAGCCACATAGAGCGTAATGCCATCGGGATCGAACTCGGCACATTTTTGGGCCAGATCAACAATAGAGGATTGAGCGGTCTGCCACCGTTGGGCAAATCCAGGCGGAGGGGCCACCGGATTGGCCAAGGATTGAGCCATGATAATGGTGTAATCGCGATCGCGTAATATAGACTCAGACATAGAAGTAGGTTGAGTGACTACAGAAGAATTAGCCATCAGTAGATGCTAAATAATAATGGGATTACAGTTTCTTATCCTTGAGTATGCCCAATCCGAAAGTTTTGCTATCGATTAAATATTTCCTATCAGGAAAATAACTATTGTCAGCACAGTTGGGTGCGGTGAATCGGGCAAATCCCCAAATAGGACCGAAACATAACAGGACATATTTTTGCCGGATCAAGCAGACATCGAGTTGGAAGAGAAGAAAACGTTAAGCAGTCATCCCTATCTACCCTCTTAATTTTATATAAGCCATGCATAAACGGTACAACTTCACCAGACTGCGATGGAATCCATTTCCAAGCGATCGCCCTTTCCTATACCGCTGCCGTTATGGCCGCTTGGTGGTTTTGGCCATAACGAGTCTATTCATCATGGTGGCGATCGCCTATAGTTGGCATTCACCCATCGCCGCCCAATTGCCCCCAGCCCCAGCCCGCATCACTGGTCCCTATTGTCATTTTACCGAAACGGCGGTGGCGGAGAAGGCAACCCTGCGCCAAGCAGCGTTCAGTGGCGATCCCAATGCCCAACAACAATATGCCGCCATTGTGCAAAATCATGGGACAGAACTGCAAACCTGTCGCTCCCGCACCTGGCCGAGCAATCAAGCCATTTGGCTACGGCTGTATCCCTGCGATGCGTTGGCGGGTGGTCTTGATCAAATTTTCGATGAAATTGTGGACCGAGGCTATAACCAAGTCTACGTCGAAGCATTTTATAACGGCCAAGTGTTGTTACCCCAAGCGGATAACGATACGGTGTGGACATCGGTGATGCGGCAACCGGGGTACGAAAATCGGGATTTGCTGGCGGAGGCGATCGCCAAAGGACACGAACGGGGGCTAAAGGTTTACGCTTGGATGTTTGCCATGAACTTTGGCCACATTTACGCCAACCGAGCCGATCGGCAACAATCCCTAGCGGTCAACGGTTACGGCCAAACCAGCCTCAGTATGTACGAAGCCGCTTCCTTAGACCCCAACCTAAGCTACACTCCCCCCGATTCCGTCTTTGTTGACCCCTACGATCGGCAGGCACAGCTCGACTTTTACACCATGAGCCAAAAGATTTTGGCCCGTCGCCCCGATGGCGTATTGTTCGACTACATCCGCTATCCCATCGGCATTGGCGAAAATTTAGTCGCCAATCAAGTGCAAGACCTGTGGATTTATGGCAACGCATCCCGCACTGCCCTGCTCAACCGTGCCCTCAACCCAGCGGGACGGCAGTTAATCCAAACCTTCCTCGCCAATGGGTCCATTTCAACGGCGGATGTGACTGCGTTAACTGAAGAACCCCTGTGGCAGGGACGGAGCATTCCAACCGATCAATCCGATCCACCAGGGGGAGAGGTGCCCGTGGCAGAACGGCGAAATCAGCTACAGGCCGAGTTGTGGACCTTGGCCGTGGCCCATGCCACCCAAGGCGTTTTGGACTTTTTGAACGTGGCTGCCTTATCCGCCGAGCGGCAACGGATTCCGGCGGGGGCTGTCTTTTTCCCCGAAGCCAATCGCACCTTGTTAGATGGCTTTGATTCCCGCTTGCAACCGTGGAACCGCTTTCCCAGCACCCTAGAATTCCATCCCATGTCCTATGGCGTATGTGGCAACGTGTCTTGCATTACGTCACTGGTACAGCGGGTGATGGAGCAGGCTCCGGCAGGGACCAATGTCAGACCTGTGTTAGCAGGCACTTGGGGACAGGCCATGAGCGATCGCCCCTCCCTGGAAGCGCAAATGCAAGACATCCGGCGGGTATATCCCCAAATTGACACCATCAGCCATTTTGCCTACTCCTGGCAACATCCAGAACGCAACCAAGAACGGCAATTTTGTCAGTTGTAGGAGTTCAGTTATGGGACTTCATGATCCATCGCTGCCATACTTGGCAGTTTGCAACTGTTCGGCCCACTTCAGCATCGCTGGGTTGACAGGTACAGGCTCAAATTCGTTGGGGTTCACGGTCCAGGCAACCGTACCCACATCCCTGCTGGAAAGCACAACCACATCGGTTGGCGGCATCCACCCGATCGCCCATTTCATCCGATGTGATGCATGGGTCTGAAAGATAGCTAACTCCTGGCCTTGTTCATCCAAAAGGTGAATCACGAGGCACAAATAGGTGGTAGGGTCGGCATTACTCTGATTGACCGTCACATTGAGGCGATAACGGCCCGACGGTGACGGTAACGGCGTGAAATCTAGGCCCACCAAGCCTTTTCGGCTGCGGCAACTAATGAGCAACCAGGGTAAAACAAAGGCAAACCCCCGACGTGTTAGTTTCATCTTCTGAACCTCAGAGCGGATGGATCTAATCAATTTAGGGTTTTGCCATCGCCTGTCGCATAAATCGATTGGAGGAATCCGGAAATAAGCGCCGCAAAACTTGAATGATACTGGACGGGCGATCGGGATACACATGGAGTTTATTTCGTTCAACGCCACGGATCGTCGCCTGCATCACCTTGACCGGATCAGTGGCTTGGGTCTCATCAAAATCTGCTTGCTTTTGGGCCGTGCTGCCATAACGGGGCGCATTGAGAATGGGGGTACGGCTGAAAAAAGGATATACCACCGTCACTTGCACGTTGTAATCCAGCAAGTCGTTATATAATCCCTCACTAAATCCCCGGAGGCCAAATTTACTGGCGGCATAGGGGGCCAACCCCGGAGGCGCAATCAACCCGGCCACCGACGCGATGTTAACAATGTGTCCCTGCTGTCGAGCAATCATGTCTTTGGCAAACCAGGCACTCAGGCACATGGGAGTCAGTAAGTTAATTTGCATTAGCCGTTCCCAGGGTTCATGGGGAATTTCGTCCATGCGGCCCAAGAGCGCCACCCCAGCATTGTTGATCAGCACATCCACTGCTAGATTAGAGGCTCGACAGAGGGCGTTGACTTCGATGCAGAGGCGATCGCACCCCTGCCGTGAGGATAGATCCGCTGGCAAACAAGTCACCGTAGCCATTTTTGCCATTTTGGTTCCCGATCGAACCAGTTCCCGTTTAATTTCAGTCACCGCCTCCAGCAAAACCATCTGGTCAATATCCGTGAGAATCAAGCGATTGCCCCGTGGCAACAACTGCCGCACCAATTCCTGGCCAAAGCCGCCAGCCGCCCCCGTAATCAAAATTGTCTTGTCTGCAAGTTGGGTCATAGGATGGAAGTAAAACAGTTCAGGATTGACAGTCGAGGCTGGGGTGAATTCTTAGAGGGAAGGAGATTAGCCCCACCCTGCCACCCAGCTCCAATCCAGAATACAGGGTTTGAGATTAAACGATGTGTGCCCTAGGAACCAAGATCTAACTCTGACGCTAAACTCATAATGAATAATGATGCTCCATGACCTCTCCTGCCAGATTCAGTGAAGAAAACTTCCAAGCCACCCTCTTCGCCCTTGGTGCGGATAGAGATAAATCCGTGTTCCCCCAACTGAGGGTCGCATACTCAGCCCCAACCCGTCATTACCATACAAAGGCCCACATTACGGAATGCCTCGCCCTGCTTGATCGGTTTATCGATTTGGCAACCCATCCTTACGAAGTCGCAATGGCAATCTGGTTTCATGACGCGATCTACGACACAACTCGCAGCGACAATGAAGAACGGAGTGCTACCTGGGCCAGTCGATTCCTCGGCTCAGTTGGTGTGGCCCAAGAGAAGGGCGATCGCATCACAGCCATGATCTTGGCCACCAAAACCCACGAGTCGAGTAATGCAGACTGCAAGCTTCTGCTTGACATTGATTTGAGCATCCTTGGCGCAGATCCAGAGACGTTCATCGCCTATGATCAAGCCATTCGCCAAGAGTACGATTGGGTACCGGAGGAGCGGTATACTCTAGCACGAAGGAGCGTTCTCGGTTCATTCCTCGCCCGTCCCCGAATCTACAAAACCGCTCAATTCTTTCAACGTTATGAACAGCAAGCCAGGGAGAACCTAGAACGGAAGATATCCGAGTTATTGACTAGAATTTAGCGCTGTCAACCCTTTGACAGCACCCAGTAGCATATCTTTAGAACTTAAAGTGGTTCTGAATTTCCAGCATTACGATGAAACTCAACACAAGGATATATGAACGGACTAAAGGCTCAAACTAAAGGTTAGCAAACGTATCTTCCCCCAATAAATATTATCGTCTGTAAATATTCAGTACTTAAAAGCAAAAATCATTAATTCATCTTAGATTAAAGGAATAATTCCCTATATTTTTCCAAGGCAACTATGTTAAAAAAATCAAAAATCGCAGATTTATATCTCATAGTTTTATCAACAGTAACCTTCGCTGTTGCCCCTCACTTAGCGGTCTTTGGGCAAACCACTCCATCACCCTATAGCGACCAAATTCCTAGTCCAGTGCGAGGATTGAGTGCTGAAGAAGTGGATAACCTGCTGAATGGACGCGGTGCAGGTTATGCCCGAATGGCGGAACTGAATAACTACCCTGGACCTGCCCATGTGCTTGAATTGCAAGATCAACTGGAGCTATCGCCTGAACAGATTCAAGCCATAGAAACTATATTTCAAAGAATGAATACAAAGGCGAAAGAAATAGGGCAGACAATTGTTGAACAAGAACAGGCACTGAGTGTCGCGTTTGCCAGTAACACGATCACTTCAACAGCCTTACAGACTCACATTCAAGCCCTTGCAGAGCTTTACGGGGAATTGCGTCTCACCCA
>JAYKIC010000616.1:0-3951 GCA_035284985.1 Leptolyngbyaceae cyanobacterium | reverse complement strand
GCGTTTAGGAATTTTGTATAGTTATCCCGATTGGATCATCGAGGCATGGCTAGGGCGGTTGGGCGGTGAAGACGTAACCCAATTATGTCAATGGTTTAATCAACCTCCTACTATTGATTTACGGATTAATCAACAGCAGACCTCGATTGAAGTCGTTGCAGCGGCATTCCAAGCGGCTGACCTGCCGTGTACGCAAGTCAATGGTTTACCCCATGCTCTACGATTGCTGGAACGGCCCGGACAAATTCAGTCTCTGCCTGGATTTCAAGACGGATGGTGGACGATCCAAGATGCTAGTGCCCAACTCGTGGGGTATTTGCTTGATCCACAACCAGGGGAAACGGTGGTTGATGCTTGTGCCGCACCAGGGGGGAAAGCAACTCACATTGCAGAATTGATGGGGGATAAGGGGGTGATTTTAGCGTGCGATCGCAACCCGGCCCGTCTCAGAAGAGTTACGGAAAACAGTGGTAGACTCCGCCTTACGGCCATTGTGACCCAGGTGAGGGACTGCTCGGTTGACAATGGAGTCATGGATGATGGCAGAAGTGACGGCAGTTGCGGCCCATCCGTGCAAGTGGAGGGCGCTGATCGGGTGCTGGTGGATGCACCCTGTTCAGGCTTAGGCACATTACACCGTCATGCGGATGCCCGGTGGCGACAAACGGCGGCAGGGATCAGCAAGTTAGCCCAGCTCCAAAGTCAAATCTTGACTCAGGCCGCAGGTTGGGTCAAACCAGGGGGAACCTTGGTCTATTCCACCTGTACCTTGTTGCCAGAGGAAAACGAAGCCGTGGTCAAGGGTTTTCTATCCCAAAATCCTCAATGGAGCCTTAATCCTCCAATATCCGAGCCACTTTTCAGCCCTTACCTTTGTCCTGAAGGATGGTTAACAGTTTGGCCACATCAACATAATATGGATGGATTTTTTATGGCTCGGCTAAAACGGGACTGAAACGTTCATCCCAAGTCGGTGGGCTGGAGTCGGTGGGCTGGGATCGGTGGGCTGACCAGTTTGGTCTTGGTCAGTAGCCCTAGCTATCCTCTGCGTCCCCTTTTGGATTAATGCTTTTGCTGAGATCGGGAATATTATCGGGACGCTTAGCCGCTTCCCATCCGGCAGGACGCTTGGAGTTATACCAAGCCAAAGATCCGATGCCCACGGCGGCAATAAACCCCACGACATAGACTAAAACGAAGTACCAGGGGAAACTGGGGCCAGATGCTGTAATTTCCATAAGCAATGTATGCATGATGCTTGCCTCCCTATTTACTGGGTGAACGGTGTCTGTTCTCTATGACTAGCATACAAAACATTGACCATTACAGGCGCAGTGTCAGAATATTACGGGCAATTCTCAAAAACAGGTGACTATTGCGAAAACCACCCCCTGTTCGCTACTATTATCAACAAGAATCTGTTATTGCAAACCAAGGCGCATTTCAGGAGAATTCAATGGTGTCTTACACCTCAACTGCATTGAAGGCGGAGTTAAACGAACGAGGGTGGCGGATGACTCCTCAGCGGGAAACCATCCTTACCACCTTTCAAAATTTGTCAGAAGGAATGCACCTGAGCGCGGAGGAATTGCGGGAGCTACTGAAGGAAAAGGGGGATAATATCAGTCTTTCCACGATCTATCGCAATCTTAAGCTGATGGCGCGGATGGGGATTTTGCGAGAGCTGGAACTGGCGGAGGGCCAAAAGCGTTACGAGATTAATCAACCTGCTCCTCATCATCATCATCATCTTATTTGTGTCCGTTGCAATAAGACGATTGAGTTTAAAAATGATTCGGTTTTGAAAGTTGGTTCAAAGATGGCGGATAAGGCAGGATATCATTTGCTAGATTGCCAATTACTGATTCATGCGGTATGTCCTTCTTGCCAGCGATCCATCGTCCCTGTGTAGAACCAAATTCATACTAGCTTGGCGGTTAAAATCCCAGGCTAAATCAGAAAGGTCCATCGCTAGGGGACTTCAGAGGAGCTTTGCAATATCCTGGATTATTTTAGTCTTATCTTACGTCTTTTTTCCGACTACTGTTAGTCTTGCAGGAGTTGGTTTGTGGATAGAGTAACTAAAGTGGGAATCATCCGAACAATCATCATAAGCTTAGTCCAGATTAATGGAGTATTCGTACTTGATTCAACTAACTTTCATGTAGAGTGAATTAAACGATTCATCGCAGCAGTAGGAGACTTAGAGATGCCCGCAGGAGATATTGCCTTTATTGGGTTTAACACAGATGGCAATAGTGACTTTGCCATTGTTGTTTTGGAGGCGATTGATGGTTTTACGTCCCCAGTAGAGATTAAGTTTACGGATAATGAATGGAATGGCACCGCTTTTAACAGTGATGAAGCGGTCATGACTTGGACGATTAATAGCCTAATTCCGGCGGGTACGGTTGTTGCTTTCAACAATCTTAGATCGATTCCAACGGTCACGGCTGGGACTGTCAGTATTTCCGGCAACATGGCATTACAGAATAATGATGAAGTGCTCTATGCCTTTACTGGAACTCTGGCAACCCCGGACACCTTTTTGGCGGCGATCGCTCGATCAACCTTTTCCAGGGCGGTGGCAAGCTTGAGCGGGACGGGTTTAGCGCTGGGTTCAACTGCTCTTGAATTGAAAGATGCATCATTTAATAATGTAAATAATATAAATTTTGCCGAGTATATAGGCATTAGGGAAGGCACTAAAACAGACTTATTAAGTGCTATCAATACGATTAGTTCAGCTAGTTCTACTGATTGGTACTTTGCTCCCATAACCTCAGGGGATGATAGCAGACCCTTTAACGTTACGCTTTTTACGGAATGTTTTTTGGAGGGCACTCGGATTTTGAGCGATCGCGGCGAAATCCCGGTTGAATGGCTGAAAATCGGCGATCGCATCCTAACGGCAACTGGACAGCCTGAACCGATCAAGTGGATAGGGCACCAAACGATTGTGCCCAACCAAGTGTCTAATCCCCTGCGGAGCTATCCGATTCTCATCAAGGCAGGCGCTTTGGGTGATCATTTACCCCATCGAGACCTTTATGTGTCTCCCGATCATGCCCTACTGGTGGATGGCTTGTTAATTAATGCGGGGGCACTGGTTAATGATTTGTCTATCCTCAGGACAGTGCCGACGGCACCATTTACTTACTATCACGTTGAACTGCATCAACATGCAACCTTGGTGGCAGAAGGGGCAACCGCAGAAAGCTACTTGCCTCAGCGAGAAGATCGCTTTTGGTATGATAATGGTTCGGAATATCAGGGGCTTTATCCCCACGACGGTCTCTTAGCCTACTGGCCCATGCCCTATCCTCGGATCAGTAGTCAGCGGCAGCTCCCTCGATTTATTCTCAAGCGATTAAGGCAAGTCGCTGAAACGCTGGTAAGTCAGGGCTTGGTGGCATAGAAATATTCTAGGTTTGGATGGTTGGGGGTGCATCAGGCCCAGTATTTTAGCGGGAGCCAAGGACAAATGTGACGGATGTCTGCCGTGGCAGTATTCAAAAATGACGAAAACCAATAAAGCTTATAACGTAGTGCAATGAATTGTGATAATTGCATATCCTACGTAATGTTTTTTAATGTTAGGATGGTAGGGCATTTAGATAGAGGAATAGAAAAACATTCAGTATATTAAACAACAGTATGGCTAACTAATAGCCCGTTTCTATCTAAAAGTGTTCACTGACTTTGGGCTAGGTCGCGTGATCAATTATCGTGAACGCAGTTGGGATACGTTGCGCTAAGCTACCTTTTTTCTGGTTTAGCCGCTTTTGCGCTTATTTGATTGATTGGATCAGGCGCTATAGAGCTAGATAGGCTCTATGGTACACAGTGATTCTTTGATGATGAATTTGACCTAGCGCATTCATTTGCTTAGCTAGAGGGGATGGGATTCTTTTTTAAGTTTTGAACTATCCATCGGTATACTCCACGCAC
>JAYKIC010000615.1:0-3306 GCA_035284985.1 Leptolyngbyaceae cyanobacterium | reverse complement strand
ACGAGGTATAGCGAACTATGACGCTGCCTAAGCTTTTAGTTACATCTTTTGCAACCTGGAAACCGGAACAGCCCTCCAATGCTTCTGACGATTTACTATCGGCGATTTATCCATTTTATTCCCGCCGTGAACAGCTCCATTGGCTGCGTCACTTACCCGTTGATTTCCAGCAGGCCCCGACTAAAGTGATTCAAGCCGCGCAAACTCTGCAACCAGATGCCATAATCTGTTGTGGCATGAAGGAAATCGGCAGCCATATTTGCATTGAAGAACGGGCACTTCGGGCCGAGCAAACCCGCCACACCAGTGTCAATGTTAACTGGCTAGGGGCTAACCTTACCGCCACCGAAATTAGCCACGATGCCGGACAATTCGTTTGTAACAGCCTATACTTCGATGTCCTCAAACATTTCCAGGTCAGTCGTACCCATTACCCCGGTCAGCCTGAATGTCCCTGCATTTTTATTCACATTCCAGTATTGACCCCATTTAACCGGGACCAAACGATTGCCGATTTTGTCACCATCCTGGCACGCATGTATCGTTTAGCCGCCCTCCATGCATCCACCTCGCTGCCGCTGTCGGCCTAACTTGCTTTATAGCCGTAGCCACTTTAGGAGAACCTCCGAAAATCAGAGTGAAGTGCCCACTGTATCGACATTATGGACATTTCACTCTGATTTTCATACAAGGCTGATTTTCATAAGATGATGCATTTAATGCGCCACTCTCAAGGCTAATCCTATAGGGATTTCCCAGAAACCCTCTTGCTGGGGCCGTACATCCACCCTCAGGCAGAATATCTTAATCCTATCTAAGATTACCGCTAAAAGGGGGTCTGGGTGGTGGATCGGGATGTTAGCCTTTAGTCGCTGTCATCGATAAGGGTTTTTGCAGGGTGATGTCCGCAAGCTGTTGCAGTAATACCTGCTCATTGTAGGGCTTGGTGCAGTATCCTTTTGCGCCCAATCCCATCGCTAATTTACGATGTTTTTCCCCACTGCGAGAGGTTAGCATCATAACGGGAATATCCCGTAAGGTTTCATCGGCTTGTAGCTTTGCTAGCAAGCGATATCCATCTAATCGGGGCATTTCCACGTCGCAAATCACTGCATCCATAACTGGACCATTGGTTAGTTTTTCCAAGGCATCCAGACCATCTTTTGCCTGTTCCACCCGATAGGAGGCTTTTTCTAACGTCATCGCTAGCAATCGCCGCACGGCAAATGAGTCATCCACGACCATGACGTTCAACTGGTGTGGTACTGACGGTTGTACCCTTGGGGCTGGCGGGGAGGTCTGGCTACCGGGTTGGGGGGCGGGGACTGGGGCATGGGGGCGGGGCGGGGACCAAGACTCCGGTAAAACGGTGGGGCTAGAAGACTGGTTGGGGGCTAGGTGAGGCGGTGCTGCTGGACTTTGGGTTTGGTTGATGGGAACGGTGGCAGTTCCTGATCCGGCAAGTAAGCGGGGTTGTTCGCTGGTGGGGGCGATCGCCACACGTTGATTGCTCATCACCCAATGCAACATGGCGGCAATGTTGAGCAGGGGAACCACCCGCCCATCCCCAAGAATTGTACAGCTACTAAACCCTTCTGGTAAGGAAATCGTGCCGACGACTCGACGGACGGTAACTTCCTGCTCTCGCCACGATCGCTCCACTTCAATGCCGATGATTTGATTGCCCCATTTCACGATCAACACGGACGGAACCTTGATACTGGGTGGAGTTTCCAGCTCATCGGGGGTGCTGCGGGGACAGTGAAAGGTTAGCCATTGGCTAAGGCGGATGAGGTGAGCAGTTTTGTGATCGTAGTCAAAAACCTCTTGCCCCTGTTGCTGGCGAATTTGGTCCGGTTCTAGCACCACCATTTCATTGATGGTATCCGTGGGGATGGCAATTAACATGCCATTGCTTTCAGCCAATAATACGCGGGTGATGGAGAGGGTGAGGGGCAGGGAGAGGCTAAAGGTAGTGCCATGACCTGCACGGGTGGTAATTTTGATATCGCCGTGGAGTTGTTGGAGGCGATCGCGCACCACATCCATCCCCACACCCCGCCCCGATAGATCAGTAGTTTGCTCAGCCGTACTAAAGCCCGGTTCAAAAATCAAGGACAAGATTTCCTCATCCGAGGCCGTCCCCAGCAGTTCCTCATCTAACCCCATGCGAATTGCACGGCGGCGCACCTTTTCCAGATCAATACCACGACCATCATCGCTAATATTGATCAAAGTACGGTTGCCTTGGTGACTAGCATAGATTGCAATAGTTCCGGTTTCTGGCTTCCCCCGCTGACGACGGGTTTCCGGATCTTCCAACCCATGGTCAAAGGCATTGCGGACCATATGCATCAGCGGTTCACCCAGACCATCCAAAATGGTGCGATCAATCAGGGTACTGCCGCCATGTAGCTCAAACCGCGCCTGCTTGCCATGGCGCAGGGATAATTCCCGTAAAGCCCTTGGAAAGCGATTGGCCACATCCGCTAACGGTCTCATCCTGGCGTGGGTTAGCTCCACTTGCAACTGTCGAGCCGTTTTGTTAAGGTTGCGGGCGGCCTGTTCACTATCATCTAGGTTGAGGCCCAAGTCTTCAGCCACCTCCTGGATCTGGACCATCCCTTCCATCACAGTTTGAAATAGATGATGGAGATCGGTGTAACGATCCATTTCAAGGACATCAAACTGCCGCTCCAGTTCCGAGGGGAGTAAAGCTAGTTCCCGTAAGAGGGCGTAGGGATCTGACGGGTTCATCTCAGCCGCGAAGGGATCACCCTGACCATTTAGGGAAGCCGCCATCGCCAACGGATATGGAGACAATGTTCCTGGTTCGGTCCCGTTGAAGGTATTGACCATGTTTTGGTCATAGACCGACTGGAGTTGGGTATTGGCTTTATCTAAAACCCGCACTTGACGACTCAAGCGTTTAACGAGGCTACGGAGTCGCTTGAGATAGAGGGTTAATCCGTTCCGGTCAATGGTTAACTCCCCCAAAAGATCATTCAACTGGTTGAGATGCCTAACGTTAACCCGCACAAACCCTAGTTCTTCCTCTGTGACGGAGGTTGATTCTGATTTTTTGGGGGTGAGGATCTGAAATTCCGTGATGGAACCATCGGCGGTGGTGGGTGTGGTGGCAACGGGAAAGCCGAGATCGCTGGTGGTGCTAGGTTCTATCCCTAGGATGGGGGTGGCAGCAACGGTTGGCTCTGGGGGTTCGGCAAAGGGGGGGGGTGGCTCAAAATCAGCGATCGCCCCCCCATCGCTAGGGTCCGCCAACCTGGGCGTGGGTAAGGGCGTATC
>JAYKIC010000614.1:0-4218 GCA_035284985.1 Leptolyngbyaceae cyanobacterium | reverse complement strand
GCGGATTGCCTGCGGATGTTTGTGATTGCTGTCACCATAGGATGGAACCCATCTCACCATGTCCGTTTTAGATGATCACTGTGCTAATCCCAGGAACAGTAGATGATACGGATAAGCAGACAGCAGTCGTCAATCAGACATTGATTTACGTAGCGGAAATGCTGAATAGTGATAGACAGGGAGGACTTGATGGTGAAAGGATTTGCGTATTCTCAACGATTGGCCCAGGTCGGCAATAAGATGCTGTTGAGGCTGAAACGTCCTTTGGCGAGTTTAGTTCTATCCCTTGGTCTAGCTTTAGCAGGTGCTAGTAGCTTGCAAGTTCAAGCGGCTGATTTGCTTTCACCCGTTATTCCGGCTGTTTCGGTTGCGTCAGTATGGTCCCCTCCTCATATTAGTAGTGCAGTAACGGGATCGGTCGTGCCATCGGTGATGTCTAATCTCCGTGATGGCATTTATCTATACGGGCAGTCACCTGAACCTGATCAACTTGGCTCGGCCTATGCGATTGTGGAAATCGTAGGTAATCAAGCTATTGGTGCATTTTACATGCCACAGTCATCATTTGATTGTTTTTACGGTGCGGTGCAGCCAGAGCAGCTAGCCTTGAATGTTGTATCTAGTTACGAACAATCCACTTATCAATATTCGTTACCCATTGCCCCTACTGCTGTGGCGACCCTCTCCACGAATAGTCAGCCAATCCAGCTATCTGGCTATCACGACATTGGCACAGTTAGTAGTAGCGACCATCGAATTTTGGAAATTTGCCGCTCTGTGGTGCAAAATGTCCGCTGATGAATGGGACAGTCTACCCACCTCAAATTGAATTAACGCGCAGCCCTAAAACTGTCACAGCAAGCGTTAGGGCTACCCGTTGAAACGAGTAGGATGATGATGTGTAGGACATGATTACTGCATAACTTACATCAGTAAAAACTCGTATTTATTGTGGGGACATAATTATGACCCGTTATCCTCAAAGAGTAATGGTTGGAGGGGCGATCGCCTCTCTACTTTTCAGTCTATTGGCTTTGCCAACCGTTGCGAACACGCTTTCAACCCCGATTCAAGGACGGCAGCGTTATACGGTGTCGTCTAACGCCCAGCCGGATCGTTGTGGTCGGGCTAACACCCAGTCACGCATCGTGCAATTAGACGTGAGAGAGGCGTTGAGTCAACTGACATTCACGGTTACGGGCAATGGTGGCCAGCCCACATTGCGGGTAGTTGACGATCGCACTGGAAGAGAAACCTGTGTAACGGCGGATAACCTCTCAGGCAGTCGGGTGGATCTAACTGCGGCCTGGGAAGGAAATGCTGAGAACGGGCGCTTATATTCAGTATTTGTGGGGGACTTCAACGGTGAAACCCATGATTACACCTTAACGATTCAGCAGAACTAAATCCTGAGTCGGGTCGTAGGACTCGCTGTAGCCATTGTGTATCTATCCGTCATGGGTCAGTCTCTAGTTAGCTTACTGCGGGAATGGCGATCGCCTCCTAATTTTCCCTTTTTCCCAATTCTTGCCGATTCCTTAAGTCCGTCGCCGCCATTAAATCTTATGGGTTGTAATAGTGCATTTGCATTGTTTTCCATAAGTGTCTATAATTCATGTGATCTAAATTCATATGATCTATATTTGTGTTTGGGACGGGGCCAATGACGAACTTGCTCCTGATTGAGAGTCCGGGAAAACTGAAGAAATTGAGTCAAATTCTGGGGTCGGGATGGATAGTGAAGGCCAGTATGGGGCATGTGCGTGAGTTGACCAATGATGGGGAAGATGCCCTCGGTTTTGACTTGGATTTAGAGGGCGATCGCATTCACTGTCGCTATGTTCCCCGTGACGATCGGGCCAAGAAAGTGCTAGCAGAACTGCGGCGGGCGGTCCAACAGGCCGATCGGGTATACATTGCCACCGACCCTGACCGGGAGGGGGAAACCATTGGGTGGCACTTGCAGCAGGCGCTACGGTTAAAGCAGCCCCAGCGTGTGGTTTACAGCGAAATTACCCCGGAAGCCGTGAGGAAGGCGATCGCCCAACCCCGTTCCTTGGATGGAAATTTGATAGCAGCAGGTCGTGCCCGCGATTGTTTAGATAAGTTGGTGGGTTACAAAGGAAGTCGGCATGTGGTCTGGCCGCTGAATAATGGTGCCAAATCCATGGGACGGGTACAAAGTGCGACCCTGCATTTACTGTGTCAGCGGGAACGGGAAATTCAAGCGTTTGTGCCCCAGGATTATTGGAGTGTTTGGGTTTTATATGAAAATGGGATCAAGGCGTTTTATCGCCGTGGGGCGAGTGGCGGCAATGCTCCCCCAAGCGGGACGGTAAAAACGGGTGCGGTTTCGATGGCATCGACGCGCCATTCAACCGGGGCCTTCAGTCAAAATGGGGCCAACGTGAAGGATGAGGCCCAAGACCAAGAAACGGTGGCGGAGTCTGATCGAGTGACCAGTGCAGCAGAGGCGGAACGGTTGGTGGCGATCGCCCGCTCCCATCCCCACACCGTCATTAAAGTCGAGGGTAAAACCCACAAGCAATCACCGCCCCCCCCCTTTATCACTTCAACCCTCCAGCAGGCCGCAGGACAACGGTTACGCTTCAGCCCAGAGCAAACGATGAAAGTTGCTCAAGCTTTATATGAAGCGGGACATATTACCTATATGCGAACGGATTCCGTCGCGCTAGCGGCCCCCTTTTGTCAGGCAGTCAAGCAATATCTCACCCAGCATGACCCGGATAATTTACCGAAACGGGTCACTAGCCATCGGTCTAGCAAGGGTTCCCAAGAGGCCCATGAAGCCATCCGTCCCACCCATGTTGAGCAAACGCCCCAACTCATTCAATCGCTCACCGCAGACCAGGCTCGGTTGTATGACCTGATTTGGAATCGGGCCGTTGCCTCCCTGTGTTGTCCGGCCACACTCCGGAAAACTCGGATCGTTACCCAGGCTGGGGAAACATTCTGGGAAGCGAGGGGACAAGTGGTGGAAGTGCCGGGATATACCCGTTATTGGAATAATCTCAAGGTGGATATCCAACTTCCCCCTGTGCAGCCCGGTCAAACCCTCACCTTAAAACAAGCCGATGCGGAGAAAAAGCAAACCCAACCGCCCCCCCGCTATACCGAAGCTAAGTTGGTGCAAGTCATGGAACGGAAGGGCATCGGTCGTCCTAGTACTTACGCGCCTACGATCAAGGTGTTGCGGAGCCGCACTTATGTCCAACTGGTGAAGGGAAAATTGCAACCCACGACCTTAGGTTTAGACCTAGATGCAGCGTTGAGTATCCTGTTGCCGGATTTGCTCCAACCGGAATTTACGGCTCAAATGGAAGCTAAACTGGATGCGATCGCCCACGGACAACAGGACTGGCAATCTTATCTCACAGGTTGGCACCGCAGCTATTTTGCCCCTGCCATCACCCAGGCCAAAACCAAGGTCATGGGAGGGGAAATTCAGCAAATCCTCCACCCGCAATCCATAAAACGGGAACAAGAAACCACAGGTATCTCAGATCGATCTTTCTTGATACAAGAGGCCCGGTTAACAACAGCGGCACCAACCTCCTCCCATCCCGTTGCCATAACCACAAAAGCCCAACCCTTAAATCACCAGCCCTCCTCCTCTGGTGCTAAATCTTCGCCCACCCTGTGCCCTAAGTGCAAAGCCGGGATGAGCAAAATTCCATCCAAGTCCAAGAAGATGAAATCTAACCATTTTCTCAAATGCCAAACTCCAGGCTGTGGTACGGTCATGTTTTGGAACAGCCGCCAAAAGCAATACGAACTTCCCTATTCCCAGCGTCAGCCCGACCCTCAGACATTTACGGATTATCCTTGTCCGGTTTGTGGCGCTTGGTTACAGCGCCATGGCTATGAGAGAGAGGGGCAACGAAAGGAGATGTTGCGCTGTTCGTTATTGGAGCATCGTCGGGGAAAGTGCAAAGATGTCGCCTTTTTCCAAACAAAAAATGGGTTTTGGTCCCCCAAGTTTGGCAATTTGCAGATTAGCGTACCGACAAAATCCTGAATTTTGGGTAAACAACATGGTATCCAACATCTGAGCTAAGATGTAAGCTGAGATAGCACAGTTGTGCGTCTTGCTCCAGTAGCTCAGCGGATAGAGCATCTGCCTTCTAAGCAGTTGGTCGCAGGTTCGATTCCTGCCTGGGGCGTTTAAATGAAACTCTTGTACAGCAAGGATTTTAG
>JAYKIC010000613.1:0-12605 GCA_035284985.1 Leptolyngbyaceae cyanobacterium | reverse complement strand
TGCCGAAATTCGAGAAGATGGGGTGGAGTCTGTTTATGATTGTACAGTGCCTGCTGTCTCCCAATTTGATGCCAATGGGTTGGTGGCCCATAACTGTGGAGAAATTATCGGGGAGGACTTCCACTGTAACTTAGCTGAGGTCCATCTCAATCAGCTTGACCCCAACAATGCCCAAGATCAAGAAGATGCGTTTACGGCGGGGGCGATCGCCGTTGCCGCCTTGCTCAATCACCAATTTATCGAACCTCGCTATCAAAAATCCCGCGAAGAAGATCCCATCGTCGGTGTGTCCTTCACGGGTTTGTTTGACTTCTTCGTCCATGCTTTTGGGGCGGACTGGTTGCACTGGTGGGAAGAGGGTCGCCCAGATACCCTTCGCGGCATTGAATTCAAAGAACGGGAAAAAGACTATCTCAACCGCTGGCGGGACATTGTGCATCGGGTGGTGGGAGAGTATTGCGATCGCCATTCCCTCAAACGTCCTAATCGGTGTACAACCGTTCAGCCAGCGGGCACAAAATCCTTACTCACCGGAGCTTCCAGCGGTTGGCATCCCCCCAAGGCCCAACGCTTTATCCGCCGCATCACCTTCGGTAAAAATGATCCCATCGCCCTTGCTTGCCTGGACTACGGCTACCCCGTGGTGCCCAGCCAGTCTGATCGAGATGAAGAAGGACGCTTACTGAATGATCCCTTCGATCCCCGTTGTACTGAATGGCTCGTGGAAATTCCCACGGAAGTCTCTTGGGCCAATTTACCCGGAGCTGACACCGTAGACATCAGCCAGTTTTCCGCCCTAGCTCAGTTCGATTTCTACATGCAGGTGCAGCGGCATTACACCACCCACAACACCAGCGCCACCATCGAACTCCGGGAGTCGGAAGTGGATGCCCTAGGCACTCGCATCTATGAAACCATTCGAGATGATGAAGGCTATATGTCCGCCGCCTTACTGGCCCGATTTGACGATCACCAAACCTTCCCCCGCTTGCCCTTTGAGCCGATTGATAAGGAGACTTACGATCGCCTCAGTCGGGAAGTGCTAGAACGTCGTCAAGTAGAGAGTTTTGCTGAAGCGATGGCCGCCCATGACCGGGGCGATCGCGCCGAAGCGGGGCCAGCAGGGTGCGATTCTGATAAGTGTATGTTGCCAGAGAAAAAGCCATAGGAACGGCATCGAACAAGTCACCGCTTGTTTGCGTCCTCCCAAGCCCCTTGCCGATTTTGAGCAGGGGGCTTTCCTCATCGGTATGCTCGATCTTAGGGCTGGGTGAGTCGTAATTTTTGGAGAATCAACCTCAACAGTTTTTCCCGCTGGGTGACAATATCTGCCGTCACCGTCATACCCGGTTGCAAATTGTGCCGTTCCCCTGAAGTCGCTTCCATATAGGGTTGCCCCAATTCAATGTCCACCGTATAACCTTCCGGCAGCGGACAGTTGGCCAGTTGGCACGATACGGTATCAGGCGAAACCGTCAAAACCGTCCCCGCTAAGGTGCCGTATTCCGGATAGGGATAGGCGGATACCTGCATCTGCACCGGGCGACCCGGTTGAACCTGACCAATTTTATCTGGAGGCAGTAATGCTTTGACCACAAGGCTTTTCGGCGGTGGCATAATTTCAGTTAGGGTACTCCCCGCTTGCACCGATTGCCCTGGCTTGAGGGTCGCTAGGCCCAAAACAAACCCATTGATGGGTGCATGGATGGTTTGGACGTTGGTGGGCAATTGAGATTCTGGACTATCTTCAACGGACATTCCCCTGTTTAAGCCGCCATCATAGGGGCGTAGGTCAATTAGTGGTTGCCCGACGCTGACGGCCTGGTTGTCATGGACATGGAGAGTGGCGATCGCCCCGGCCACCGGAGCCGTTACCTGATAGGGCGGGTCCACCGGGCGAATCTGACCATAGGCCCGAACCGTGACGTTGACCTGCAATGTGCTCACCAACATCAGTCCTAGGCCACAACTAGTCAGTAAGGCCACACCGCTCCACCGTAGCCAGCGATCGCTCGTCGGCAACACACTCTCTCTGTGGAACGGCATCGTGCCCGTCAGTTCTTCAGAATGATCGTCCATGGGGCTAATTTGAGTACTGATCAATGTACTCTTCATCTGTAAAGGGGTCATGTCCGGGTTTTCCCTGACGGTTTCCCATCGTAAGTAAACCGCAGATCAAGTCTCTCGATCGGTTATAGCCCTAAACTACATGCTTAGAGCTACATACCGTAACAACTAAAAATTTTTTTCAGGCATTTTTCCAAATTTGGGCAAAACTGTCCTGATGCCCTATGGGTAAAGGCGAAAACATATGGCATCTGAGTGCCCCCAAAGGTTTTGCTGCGCTGACCAGAAAATGCGCTTTTCTTGTTCAGTCATCAACCTGAGTGGGACTACTGCACTTAGATCGTTCTTTACTGTCTTTAACGTAAGAGGCATAACTCAATGAACACACAAATGAAGTCTCCACTCTTCTCCCAGCTTTCTGAGCAATCTGCCAGCCAGACTCAAGGGGGACATTGGGGTTACTCTAAATTGACCATCAGAGTGGTTGTTCCCACAGCAGTTCCTAGCGCGGTCGCTTACGCTGCCCCCGTATCTACATCTACCCGTGCTGGTTCTATCAATATTTCTAACCCTGATATTGATGATGGTGCCATCGTTACCTTTTCTGGTGCAGCTAACATCACCATGACTAACCCTGATATCGATGATGGTGCGATTTTAACCTTCTAAGAAGGTAGTACCTTGGCTGCTAATTATTAGCGTTTTCATTTGAATCTATGATTGGTTAGTTTTGAATAACTATTAGAACCAATTATGGAAATATTGCTCTACACTCCTAATAAAAACTACTGTAGTCTTTGTTGAATTCAGTGTGCAGTTAGGGTAAAGCTACTGAGGATAAATTAGGATTGGTTTGATTTTCATTTAATCAAACTTAGGCTTGATATTTTTTAGCGAAATTCTGATCCAATATCAAACATGATATTTTCCTTTGGAAACCTCCGGGAGAAAGAATTCTAGCTAGAAAAGAGATCCATCTAAGTAATTTCTCATAGAGTAATCACCCCGATTGCCCCTTTTAGGAATTTCACATCAGTATGTTAGCAGTGTTGGTTCAAGACTAGCTGCTTACAATCTTAGATTGTAAGTCTCTTAATGATTTGGCTTAATCATCTAAAGATGAGCCTAATATCCTTATGATAACTATTCTAGGTCATGGAAGAATTATCAGGGATTTCATAGATCCAGAGAAGTGGGTGTTATTTACTCGTCCTTTTATCAACTCTAAATTGACTAATTTAAGGAGTCATCCATGAGTATTCAACAACTTACAGGTCTGTTTACAGATCTATCTTCCGAGGCATCCAGCCAAACTAAAGGTGGAATGGGGTGGAATCAATACTCTTCCTCCTCTTCCCGAATTATTGTTCGGTTTCGCTATAATCCTGCTCCAGCCAGTTCTAGCACTCAGGGCAGCACGATTAATATTACTAACCCTGAATTTGATGATGGTTCAATCATTAATCTAGGTGGTGGTGGAGCAGGCATTAACATCAGCAATCCTGACATTGATGACGGAGCAACGTTGTCGTTCTAAATCGGTTAAAGGTACCAGTTTGATTTAAGCCTGGTTACGTAATATAGCGGGTAGTGGGGCAACAAGAATAACTTTCGCGGCTACAACTTAGGAATCCGCTTAATTTTAAAAACTTCTTTTGTTTTTACACTACCTGCTGTTTTTTAAACTCAAATAAGTGCTATGAGCTGTGAGTAGGCTTATTAGCTGTGTTGTTTAAGCTATTCCCTTCTACGCTAAGAGACACTTAATGCGGTCACACAGTTCCCCAACTTCCATAGATAATGAGTGCCATGACAAGAAAATCCAAGCCTTTATTTACCCCGTTATCATCTGATAAGACGATGGTTATTAAAGGGGGATGGTGGGCCATGCATCCTCCTACTCCCTCTACTAACCCAACTGCTGAAGTTAATTCGTTGAGTCCGGAGGGGAGTGCAACCGAACCAGGTGTACTCCCCTGGTCACGGTCTGCTGACTATGGTTATGGTTATGGTAATTTTTAGCCCCCAGTGGCATTAGCCGCTCATGTTCGTTATGTTTTTTAAGCGTCAATATACGGTATATAAACAGCACAGTGAGGAAGATTGTGGGGCGGCTTGTTTGGGGGCGATCGCCAAACACATCGGCTACCCCCTGCCCCTCGCCAAAATTCGAGAAGTGGTGGGTACGAGTCAACACGGTACGACTTTGCTCGGCTTACAGCGGGGAGCAGAAGCGATCGGGTTTTACAGTCGCTCGGTGCAAACCAATGCGGAAGTATTGGATCGGCTGGATGAGATGCCCCTGCCTGCTATTTTGCATTGGAAAGGGGTTCACTGGGTTGTTTTTTATGGTCGTCAAGGTCAGCATTATGTGATCATGGACCCCGCCGTGGGATTGCGTTTTTTGAACCGCCGTGAACTACGGGATGGGTGGTCCGATTGGATTGCCTTGTTGCTAACTCCTAATCTGACAAAATTATCGCAGCACAACGATCAGCCAACTTCTAAACTCATTCACTTTTTTCAACAAGCCTGGTTTTATCGCACCATGTTAGCTCAGGTGTTGTTGATTAATATGGTGCTGGGTTTACTATCGTTAACCACTCCTTTTCTAATTCAAATTCTGACTGATGATGTTTTAGTGCGGCAAGATTTAGATTTACTGAATACGGTGGTAGTGGCGATCGCCTCCCTCCTCATTTTCAGCAGTACTCTTGGTTGGATTCAGGCCAATTTAATTCTTCACTTCGCCAAGCGATTAGAGCTAAATATGGTGATGGAATTTAGCCATAGGTTGCTTAATTTACCCTTACGATATTTTGAAGACCATCGCAGTGGTGAAGTAGTCAGTCGGCTGCAAGATGTCCAAATGGTGTATCAATTGGTTTCCCAAGTCGTAGTAGGCTTGCCAGGGCAGGTTTTTGTCGCCATTATTTCCCTGCTCTTGATGATTCATTACAGTTCGGCCTTAACCACGGCTGCCCTAGTCATTAGTGTCTTGATGTCGATTTCTACAGTGGCTTTTTTACCCGCATTGCAACGACGCACCCGGGAAGCCTTGGTGCAGGATGCAGAAAATCAAGGGGTGTTAATTGAAACCTTTAAGGGGGCAATGACCCTTAAAACTCTCGTGGCTACTAATAAATTTTGGGAAGAATTCCAAGACCGCCTAGGGCGTTTTTCTGTACTCACTTTCCACACCGCTCAAATCGGCATTTTGAATTCTAGTTTTGCTGGAGTTGTGTCAGGTTTAGGCAATATTGGGCTGTTATGGATTGGAAGTCAAATTGTGATTCAGGGCCAACTTAGTATTGGTCAGTTACTCGCATTTCACAGTATGAATCGTAACTTCATGGGCCTGATTAGTACTTTAATTGGGTTGATGGACGGAATTGCTAGGGTGAAAGCCGCAACCGAACGATTAGCAGATGTAACCGATGCAACATCTGAAATTGTTTCTGATGAAACCAGAGCTTACCTATCACTTCCTGATAAAGTAGACATTACGTGCCAGAATCTTACCTTTTTTTATACTGGACAAACGACATTAATTGAAGATTTATCCATCCATATTCCTGGAGGAAAGGCAACGGCATTTGTTGGGCCATCTGGTTGCGGCAAAAGTACTCTGGCTAAACTAATTGCAGGCTTATATCCAACTCAAAGTGGTAATATCCGGTTGGGTCTTTATAACCTAGGTGATTTGGCACTTGACTGCTTACGGCAGAATGTTATGTTAGTCCCACAGGATGCCCATTTCTGGAGTCGAACTATTGTTGAAAATTTTCAGTTAGCCAATCCAAATTGTTCACTAACGCATATTATCACTGTTTGTCAGGCGGTGGATGCGGATGGCTTTATTAGTGAATTGCCCAATCAGTATTACACCGTTTTAGGGGAATTTGGGGCCAATCTTTCGGGGGGACAACGACAGCGATTGGCGATCGCCCGCGCCTTACTGACCAATCCTCCCGTACTCTTACTTGATGAAGCAACTTCAGGGTTAGATCAAGACAGCGAAGCCAGGGTATTGGCAGGTCTTTTGGATTATCGCCAAGGTAAAACTACCATTATTATTAGTCATCGTCCCAGCATTCTTAATTATGTCCAATGGATCATCCGATTAGAAAAAGGAAAAGTTGTCCAACAGGGTGATCCTAGAATTGTCTCGTCATATTTTTATTCCAATGAATGGAATCAACCGCCCACTTCAACTGCAATATCAACTAATATTGTACCCAGCCACGGAATGCCACCCAACCAAGTTATTCCCATTCGGAAGCGAAGAGGACAATACCCATCCCCCAGTCATTTAATTGCACCGGATGCAGACAATTCAGTTCCTTACTGGTCATAGTTTATTTGCCACTGATTTGTCCAGAATTTACCTTTCTGCGCCTGATTATTCAAAAATAATATTGAAATTTGCCATCAGAAATCTACATTTTGTATTTAGTTCCGTTGTTGTTATGGATCAATAGATTATGAATGATCTCTCCAATATCTCCCCTTCGTCGCCGTTTAGCAGTACAGGCAGTAACTCCCTATTTGAGGCGATCGCCACCCACCAATCGGAGCAAATCAAAGGTGGTTATTGGCATCGGAGTCGCGCTGCAATCAATCGGCAATCTGTGAATAGTACCATGGCTCAATCTAGTGACCTTGCCTATTCTAACTTGGCCTACTCTAATGCCATCTACTCGCATCAAATCGCCGCAAATCACCTAGATGAGATGTTGTTGACATAGATTGATTAAGCCCTAACTGATTTCAACTCTCAAATTAGAATGCTTAAGATTGGAAATTTTGTGAGCAAGATAGGGGTGGCAACATCCCTATCTTGCTGATGTCTATATACTCAAATTGATCAAAAATATAAAGTTATCCATATAAAGTGGACAGAAATAGAAACCTATAATCTTAGTGATATTGCCAGACTAAAATCAAGAACTTTTAGCATAATTTATCTTCAATTTAATTGAGAAATAAAGGATCTAAAAATCGTTTTCTGTCCGGACAAAAATGATTCTTTGGGTAGTTCATAAAGAGGCTTTAAGACGAAAAAGTATTTAAATCCTCTTCAACCTGAATTGTTGCTACTTTGAGGTAAGTACACTATGGTTAGGTCATGGAATACGAAGGCATCGTTATCATTACTTTCAGTCATGATGACGGCTTCTTTTGTGGGGCAGTTTACTCCTGCTGCCCATGCACAGACTCTCGGCAATCCACAGGTCGAAGTTGAGGTCGAAGTTATCGAAGAGACGACTCCACCCACATCGATCATTGAATATGGAGAGTCTGAGGAATATGAGGTAGAAATTGTTCCTAGTGTGGAACAAGATTCTGTAGCTACTGATGAAGTAGAAGTCATTATTGAAGAAGACTTTACGGGCACTTTTGCTTGTGTTGAACAACCTGTACCGACAACTGTATTTTATTCTTCTGAAGGGGCACTTCCGGTTATCCACTGGGTGTCCCATTATTTTGCCCAGTCTGGCTGGGACCCCTTGACCCGCTGCCGAGCTGTAGCAGGCCGATTCCAAAACTTTTATGAGGCAGGGATACTGGACTATCTTACCGCAGGTATCGTTAATGGGTTGCCTGTGGTTTGCGTGTCTAGTGAGGTGGGTGGTCCCTGTAGAGGGGTGCTATATACGCTGAAGCCGGGACAAAATGCTAGTGCTGAAATCCAGCAGTTGTTTGACCTATCTTATGGCTATCAGGTGGGTGCGCTCTATGAAAGTGGTTCTCGTATTTATATCGATTTTCAGCAGTATCTTGAGGGGTTGGCTGAACGTAACAGCGAATTATCACAGGATTGATCGGTATATTGTTGCTCGATACGTAATAGATTTTAAGGAGGAGTAGGAATTGATATCCTAACTGTTGGTGAAATCTTGAGAGAAAGCGCCGTCTAGGATTCTTTTTCCTACTCTATTCTTATCTATGTGGAGAAAAAAATGGTGAGAAGATCATGGATTCCGGTGTCCTGGTTGCAGATTGTGGGTGGGATTATAGGGGTTATGGTATGGGCTAATCCCTTATCCTGTCTGGGATTGACTGGCTCTGAACTTCGGCAACAGGCCCAAGGCGTTACGGTACTCGTCGATGGTCTCAATCCAGGGTCGGGGGTGATTGTGGCCCATGATGCTCGGCGATCGCGCTATTGGGTGTTAACCGCGCAACATGTGGTGGCAACGGCGGATGAATACCGAATTGTCACCCCTGATGGTCAGGAGTATCTAGTGGACTATAACACTGTTCACCAGTTAACCGGGGTGGATTTGGCTCTCGTGGCGTTTGACAGTACACGGACCTATCCCATTGCTGTGTTGGCAGATTATCCCCAAAGTCAAACGTTCCCCTATGTTGCGGTATCTGGATGGACAGGCAGTCATATTTACCAGGAACCTATTAATCATGAATTTGCTGTCGGTCAATTGTTACGGCGACGGTATGGGATGCTCTATGCCCGACAACCGTTTGCTTACGGTTATGGGCTATTCTATACCAGTATCACAGAACAGGGGATGAGTGGTGGCCCAATTATGGATACCGCAGGTCGGGTCATTGGCATCCATGGCCGTTCCGAAGGGGAAGAACATTATTTGCCGCATCAAGGGGAGGCGATTCGCTTACATTGGGGTTTCAGCAGTGGCATCCCCCTCCCTCCTCCCGCCACATTGAGGACATTGATTGATGGGAACCCACGCTGGCACTGGCAGTCTACCCCACCCGATCCGTTGACCCTGATGGAAGAACGGTCATTTCAAGGGTTGGCCCAGCCTGTGGAAGCCACACCGACGAATGCGGTGGATTGGACCAATCGAGGCAATCAACTCTATCGCCTGGAGCAATTTGAGCCAGCGATCGCTGCCTTTGAAGCAGCGATCGCCCTCCAACCCGATTTTTATCAAGCCTGGTACGGTTTGGTGCAGGTGTTGACTATTCAAGAACGCTATGATGAAGCTCGGAAAATTTGCGATCATATATTGACGTTGCAACCGAATTTCTATCAAGTGATGCGCGATCGCGCCCTTCTATGGGTTTTGCAGGAAAATTTTGAGCAAGCGGTAGCCGATTTTGATCAAGTGGTGCAGCAAGCACCCAATGACTATGTAGCCTGGTATCTGCGGGGCAATTTATTTTGGAAACACATGGGCTGGGATGAGGCGGCATTGGGATCTTATGATCGCGCTCTAACCATTGCCCCCACCTTCGCGGAAGTGTGGGTGGAACGAGGGCGAGTGTTGCAGCATTTGGGCTATGACGAAGAGGCGATCGCTTCCCTCCAACAAGCGATCCATCATGAGCCGGATTTAGATATTGCCTGGTATTGGTTAGCAATGTTCTATCAAGATCGGGATCAGATCACCGCCCTAGCCGCCAGTCAGCAAGCCGCTACCATTGTGCCCACCAATATGGATTACCTCCTACTTTACAGTCAACTCTTGATTCAAACGGGGCAATCTTCCATGGCCCGCCCTTTACTAGAGCAGATTTTAGCCGTTGATCCCCAACACCGAACAGCCCAGGAAATGTTACAGACATTAACTAAAATCAATGAATAAGTTCCAGTAATGGTTGAGTCATTGAAACTTCATCTATGACTGTGTGAAGAAGGATAATCTTGTCTAAAGAGTTATGAGCGATCGCCCAAGACCTAGCCCTTTAGCGCCTAAAAAGCACTAATATAAAGGCATGGAAAGGAAACATCAACAGACACCTCCTTCCCGCCATTATTGATAGCTTTCGATTGATAGTTTTCGAGCTAAGCTAGTGGACTAAGTGATCGAGGCTAATGCTCAATATTAATACTTGAAGTGAATTCAAGTTAGTTTCAAGTCTTCTTATTTCTCACATCGTTCATAACAACACAGGAGAAGGGCTATGAGTATTTTCAACCGAGTCGAAAATGCATTCAAGTATATTTGGGAAGGCACTACAAGAATCTTTGGCCCAGATGACAATACCTATCCAGAGACAGGTGTACAACCCTTTAGTGGCGATCCATACGATAAGAAGCATTCAGAAAGTAATGAGGTTAAACGTTAATTGAGCTTGTTTTATCTCCTTTAATGATGCCGCTAATCTTGCAAGGTTAGCGGCATTTTAGGTCGCATGATCAGCCCTTGCCCCTTGGCAATGCTCCCAAATTGATAATTTCTCGCTAATAATATAGTCAGCAGGTATGGTTGAGGACTAGGTTATGGCGATCGCAGAGAGTATTAAACCCTTAGACAGCATTAAAACAGCAACCCAAAATTTACCATTGGTAGGTGGTGCTGATCCTGAAAGATTTGATTGGGCTGAAGCCTGGTATCCCGTCCACTACATCACAGACTTGGACAAAACCACACCAACCCGATTCACCCTGTTAGATCAGGACTTGGTGATTTGGTGGGAACCCCACAGCGAAACGTGGCGAGTCTTTGAGGATCGGTGTCCCCATCGTCTTGTTCCCCTGTCCGAAGGTCGGATCAACGAAGCGGGACAATTAGAATGTCCGTACCATGGCTGGACTTTTTCCGGCAGTGGACAATGTGAATTCATTCCCCAGCAACCAGGGGGTAGTCAAGCCCACCGCTCATCACGGGCCTGTGTCCAGTCCTTGCCCACCATAGTCTGCCAAGATTTGTTATTTGTTTATCCCGGTAAGCCTGAAAATGCCTCCCAAGTTGCGGTTCCGGCGATCGCTCCCCTCGATGAAGAACCAGACGGCTGGGTCGTGCTCAACACTTTCCGGGACTTGCCCTATGATGCCCTCACCCTACTGGAAAATGTGCTGGATGCCAGCCACATTCCCTATACCCATCACAAAACTGTAGGGAAGCGGGAAAATGCTGCCCCCATGATGATGGATATCGTAGAATCTAGCAAACAAGGTTTTCGGGGGATTTGGCCGGAAGGACCGCGTAAAGGGCAACTGGGTACGCAGCATACCACTTTTATCGCTCCGGCCCTGATGTACCATGATTTGACCTCTGAGCAATTTGGTCGCACCATGACCGTAGTTTATGCCACCCCCATTCGCAAGGGAGAATGTCGTCTATTTGCCCGGTTTCCCTTCAAATTTTCCAGCAAAATTCCCGCCCTGTTGATCAAACTAACTCCCCGTTGGTATAGCCACATTGGCAATAACGGGGTGCTAGAGGACGATCAGATTTTCCTCCATTTACAGGAACGGATGTTGGCGAGGGAGGGCGATCGCCCCTATGCCCAAACCTGTTACCTTCCCACCCAAGCCGATCGCTATGTCGTGGCTTTTCGTAAGTGGGTCCAAGACTTTAGGGCCGATCCCTTTGCCGATACGCCTTTGGGGGACGAATTGGCAAAGCCCGTATTACTCGATCGCTACCAATCCCACACCCAACATTGCCACAGTTGCCGCAGGGCACTCAAACGTATTCAACAGATTCGGACTGGGGCTGGAGTGGTAAGCGGCTTATTCTGGTCAGTGATTCCCTTGGTAGTGGCCCTTGCCGATCACCTTCCCTGGCCGTTGGCATTGTTCTTAACGGGAGTCCCCCTAGTGAGCGGAGCCTGTTGGCTCTGGCTTGGTACCCTGGAACGTAAATTTCATCAGGGTCGTGCCGTTCCTCCGCGTAATTTGCCGTCATAATTTTGCTTAAAGCCCTCCCCCGAATGAATTGCGGACTAGGAGGGAAAATCCATTGAAATGGGCTAATGCTCGGTGAAATCAGGGTTTGCTGCATTCAGTCCACGTTTAGTGAACTTGCCCTATTAGCCTTAATCACCATAATTTTAATCGCTACTTTATAATTTTTGATGGAGCTATATCCGTATCTCTACTGAATGAAGACATCGGTTATTGTAGCATATCTCAACGACAAATGATAAAATGACTGGGTAAACCCGTAGATTTAAACCCCAAAACCACAGTAATACCACTGAACTTTTTAGCTCTTAGTACGTTATTCGACTCTTTCATGCCCGAATGTGAAACTCGATTGTGAAATTGTGAAAAATTTTAGTCTTACTAGGGAAGGTTGAATGTAGAGGCTAACATTAAGGTGCAAAAATATACTAAGGATTTTGCTCGGTTGACCGACAAAAATCCGGTATTGGGTACGGAAACTGCTCTACAAAGGCTTGGGATGCTGTAGGGGTCAGGTCTCCTGACTCAAGGCAGGGTAAAGAGTTCGGCAGTTTTTTTTCAGTCAATCAGTATCTTTGTTCTAACTGCCCACATCAGTAAACTCTATTGAGGTATCAGTTTTTGCCAACTGATTTTATTGAGTCGTCAACAACTTTTCCTTCTGTAACTGTTTGTTTGGTCCCAATCTGTTTTTTTGTGGGCGATCGCCCCAACGCTATCCACCACTAGGTTACGGCACGATTTCCGTCATCAAGTCACATCTGCATTAAATCGGTTCATCAAACTGTTTTAAGTAGCTAGGCGGATTTAAATCTAAAACGCTCTTGTCCATATCCGCCGTTTTGACTTCGTGCTTCCACTCCAGCAATGACGGCCAACGCCAAATCATATTCGTTATCAAACATCCGTCCGGCAA
>JAYKIC010000612.1:0-3427 GCA_035284985.1 Leptolyngbyaceae cyanobacterium | reverse complement strand
ATCTGGAGCATCAGCCTCCGTAGCCGTGTCCTCCGTTTCAGATGCCACGGGGTCGGAGTCCGACGGGGTAACGTCATCCTCCCCATCGGCAATAGCTTCACCATCCTCAAGGGGCTGGGTTTCGGTCACAGACGAACTGGCATCGGTATTAGCCTCATCCGCATCACCCTCCGGCGTAGTCCCAATTCCCGGTTCAGGCTCCCCAGGTCCACTGGAGGACGATTCCGGCGCTTGTTCTTCGATGGCCGGACGAGAATCGACTTCGGGACGCTCCACTTTGGGGGCGGGAATAAGAAAGAGGGCGATCGCCGCCACCGCCAAACTCGACACTCCCAAGGTAGCGGGCAACAATTTTTCCGTGACCGGTTCCTGGGTGGCCACAAACCGCTTGGGCACAGGGGACAAATCTACGCTTAACTGGGGCAAGGTTTGACCATCCGCCACCAACTGATCCACCACTTCCACCAAGTCGAACAACTGGGTCGTACTCAGATCCACTTGGTACTTACTAGGATCGCTGCCCGATCCGGCTTGGTTCACGATCAGGCGATGGCGATCGCCCTCCACCGCTTGCATTTGCACCCGCGCCGTAGTCTGGGTCGCGCTAGGCACCGGATGCTCAACCCCACTCAACACTTGTTGAACATAGCGGCTCACCGTCTGCACCAAGTTAGTCAGTAATTCCTGCCCCCCACTCAGCGGTTTTTCCACCCCAGAAAAGTGGCATTCCACATGGGTCACAATGGACACCATGGGACGAATGGCAGGGGGTGCAGCAGGATCAACCGCATCTTCCCACCCTTCAACCACCAATTTACAGTTGGCCAAGGTGTATTGTCGTTGAATGGTCATGCAACTTCTCCATCAAATAGGCTACTCCATACCCGTTGCGGCCCAGCCGTGCCAGTACAAAATAATAGCTTGCGGAGATAGTCAATCGCTAGTTGATTCATCTTTTCCTCCGTATCATAAACCAATACCCCAGCCCGGTTCGGATTCATCCGGGCACGGAAGTGGGTGCGAAAGCGGCTGAGGTAAAAGGCCAATCGCGGAAACTGGTTGAGGGGCAATTCCTGCTCTTGGTGTTGCTGATGGGAGCGAATCAATTGCAGTAGCACCACCGTCAACCGTTTAGATAAATGGCAGGCAATCATCACCAGAGCCTTGGCTTCCAAAAGGGTCAGGGGGCGGCGCTGACTATTGCGGCGTAATGGGTTAGTGCTGCGAAGTTGCCATAGCACCACACGGGTTTGAATAATGTCTTGCAACTCTAGTTCCTTGGTGGTTCGCAGAAATGCCTCAGAGCCAGTGAGATCAATGGCCTCAATGGCGAGGAGCAGTAAATCAATCTGCAACCGCACCCGGCGAGGGCAAGATTTTTCCACAATGGGTGGATCGGGCAGAGCCTTGAGAATAGGTGGAATCGAAGACGATGATGGACTTGACACTTGCATAACTGTTATAACGCCATACTGAGCGATCGCAGAATCAGAGTAATAGGCACGACAAAACACAATCTACCAGGTTAAGGTACCCAAACCCGTATAACTAGGCATCAACTGGCAGATACCAAGATCCTAGCTCTCTCTGAGAACCGGGGTTCTCAATGGGAACTTAACCGTAGAACGCTTCAACATCTGTCTGTATGATGAGCTTATTGTACCGTTGAGCGGGTTAAGCTCAATGATGTGCTTGACCATTCTCTGGGTTTAACCATCCTATGAATTAACAATCCCGCTTACAATACGGACATCCGCTCATTTTTGGTTTGGTTCCTTGGTTTAATCACTTTTGATTTTGATCTAAATTCTTAATCTGAGACCCTGATCTAAATCGCTTAATTATTCTTGCAACTGCTGATTGGCTTTACCCATGACATCCACAACCGCTCACCAACCCATTGATTATCGCTCCACCGCTGCCCTCCCTCAGGTGTGGGCAGTCACTGCTGAAAAATTTGGCGATCGCGTCACGGCTCTCCTCGATCCCCACACCAAACCCGTGGTCAAGTTCACCTATGGCCAACTCTACCGCGAAATTTGCCAATTTGCCGCTGGATTGCAAGCATTGGGGGTGAAAAAGGGCGATCGCGTCGCCCTCTTTTCCGAAAATAGCCCCTATTGGTTCATCGCTGACCAAGGCATCATGGCCGCTGGTGGGGTGGATGCCGTCCGCAGTTCCATTGCCGATCGGGATGAATTGCTCTATATCTTGGAAAACAGTGGCAGCATGGGGCTAGTGGTGGAAAATGTCGCCACGTTAAAGCGGTTACAAGCTGCCTTGGCTCCCTACACGCTCCAGTTTATTATTCTGCTGTCAGATGAGGCTGTGCCTGATTATGATGGCGGCAAAATTCTCAATTGGTCTGATTTTCAAACCCTCGCCGCTGATCAGGAATTGCAGTCTGTGGAGCAAACCCCTGATGACTTAGCGACGTTAATCTATACCTCTGGCACCAGTGGCCGACCCAAGGGGGTGATGCTGACCCATGGCAACCTACTCTTTCAAATCAACGCGGTGCCCGGAGTCGTAGCGTTTCAACCCGGTGAGCGGGTGTTAAGTTTGCTGCCCAGTTGGCACTCCTACGAGCGCACGTTTGAGTATGCCACCTTATCCCAAGGCTGTAGTCAAATTTACACCAGCATCCGCTATATCAAAAAGGATTTGAAAGCCCATAAGCCCCAGTATATGGTGGGAGTACCCCGGATTTGGGAGTCGATTTATGAAGGGGTGCAAAAGCAGTTGCGGGAGCAGCCCGAAAAGAAGCAGAAGTTGGTGCAGTTTTTGTTGACCCAGAGTGAGCGGTATGTGAAGGCGAAGCGGACGGTGCGCGGGATTAATCCCGATCAGCTCAATCCATCTGGGCTAGACAAGTTGTTGGCAGGACTACTGGCGCTGGTGTTGGCTCCGGTTCATGCAGTGGGCGATCGCCTCGTTTACAAAACCATCCGGGAAGCCACTGGCGGCGAAGTAAAATACCTGGTCAGTGGCGGTGGTTCCTTTGCCAAGCATTTGGATTTGTTCTACGAAATCATCGGTGTGGAAATCCTCCAGGGCTACGGCTTAACCGAAACCTCGCCCATTACCAACGTGCGCCGCCCGGAACGCAACTTCCGCAGCACCTCCGGCCCCGCCCTACCCCAAACCGAAATTCGCATCGTTGATCTGGAAACCGGAAAAACCTTACCCGCTGGTCAAAAGGGGCTGATTCTCATTCGCGGACCACAGGTGATGCAGGGCTACTACCAAAACCCCGAAGCCACTGCTAAGGCGATCGATGTCGATGGTTGGTTTAACAGTGGCGATTTGGGCTGGCTCACCCCCGAAGGCGACCTGACCATCACGGGTCGGGCCAAAGATACCATCGTCCTCAGCAACGGCGAAAATATTGAACCCCAACCCTTGGAAGATGCCTGCGCCCGCAGTG
>JAYKIC010000611.1:0-9107 GCA_035284985.1 Leptolyngbyaceae cyanobacterium | reverse complement strand
CAAAGGCTTCTCCCGTTTGAGCCTTCAATTGCTCTGGAATTCGATCCGCGTTATCTCGTATCACATCTTCATAATTACGCAGTAGCCCCTCAGCCTGGTTCTTGAGGATCACCATCTGCTTACGCTGTTCATCGGCATCCTTATAGACATCGGCTTCTTGGCGCATCCGCTCCACTTCGGAGTCTGTTAAGCCCCCTGTATTGGTAATGCGAATACTTTGTTCGCGTCCTGTTCCTTTGTCCCTGGCCCCAACTTGCAAGATTCCATTTGCATCGATTTCAAAAGAGACCTCAATTTGAGGGATACCTCTGGGAGCAGGGGGAATTCCCGCTAATTCAAACTTGCCCAGGCTTTTATTATCCCTAGCCATAGCTCGTTCACCCTGCAAAACGTGAATCTCTACAGAGGTTTGGCCATCCGTAGCCGTTGAAAATGTCTGTGTCTTACTAGTGGGAATGGTTGTATTTCGTTCAATAATTTTCGTAAATACTTCCCCTAGTGTTTCGATACCTAAAGATAATGGCGTGACATCTAGTAGTAGTAGATCTTTTACTTCCCCACCCAGTACACCACCTTGAATGGCCGCCCCTAGGGCTACGGCTTCATCCGGGTTAACGGATTTATCGGGCGTTTTGCCACCGAAGTATTCGCTGATGGCGTGTTGAACCGCCGGAATGCGGGTAGAACCACCCACTAGAATGATGCGATCGATATCGTCTGGCTCCAATTCACTATCTTTTAGGGCTTGAGCCACTGGCTCAAGTGTTCCCTGGACGAGATGGTTGGCTAGTTCCTCGAAGGTCGATCGACTTAGCTCCATTTCTAAGTGCTTGGGACCTGTCTCGTCGGCAGTGATAAAAGGTAGGTTAATGGAGGTAGTCATCATACTGGACACCTCGATCTTTGCCTTTTCAGCAGCTTCCCTTAGCCGCTGCAGTGCCATTTTATCTGCTGATAGGTCAATCCCTTCTTGCTCCCGAAAGCTATTGATCATCC
Source organism: Leptolyngbyaceae cyanobacterium (assembly GCA_035284985.1). Lineage (GTDB taxonomy): Bacteria > Cyanobacteriota > Cyanobacteriia > CAKZMO01 > CAKZMO01 > JAAHGY01. The sequence continues at coordinate 8,111 of JAYKIC010000611.1, read as the reverse complement.
AAACTACTAAAACGTTATCAAAGTCATCACCACCGAGGTGGTTATTCCCAGATGTGGCTTTGACTTCAAAGACTCCATCGCCTAGCTGAAGAACAGACACATCAAAAGTGCCTCCGCCTAAGTCAAAAACCAGGACGACTTGATCTTGATCTTGTTTATCTAAGCCATAGGATAGGGCAGCGGCCGTTGGCTCATTGATAATTCGTAATACTTCTAAGCCTGAAATAGTACCAGCATCTTTGGTCGCCTGACGCTGAGCGTCCGTAAAATAGGCCGGTACAGTAATGACAGCTTGAGTAACCGCTTCTCCAAGGTATGCTTCTGCATCTTCTTTCAACTTTTGCAGAATCATCGCAGAAATCTCTTGGGGGGTGTAAGATCTTCCCCGGATGGATACATCAACCGTACTATCCTTCCCTTGAACACACTTGTAGGGAACGCGACTACGTTCTTCCCCCGTATCGTCCCAACGGCGACCAATAAAGCGCTTAATGCTAAAAATGGTGTTTTCAGCATTGGTCACAGCTTGACGTTTGGCAAGTTGACCAACGAGGCGTTCATCAGATTTACCAAAACCTACAATACTGGGAGTTGTGCGGCCACCCTCAGAGTTTGGAATAACAATTGGTTGGCCTCCTTCTAAAACGGAAACACAACTATTAGTTGTCCCTAGGTCAATTCCAATGACTTTTCCCATGATTCATATCTGTGGATGTGTCCAATTTCAAATACAGAGGCTTTAGCATTTTGACCCTGGGGATTTGCTTTACTTTGTACCTTTGGTAACAATGGCGGCAGGCTATCTGCACACTATTTCAATACATACAAGTACTGAGGCAAACCTCAAGACTTAAAGCTTTGTCCCTTTCAGTAATAACATAAATGCCAAAGAACTAACTAAGCAATCAATAACAACGCACCCTATGGTTACTGGTTATTTACTAGGAGATCTGTTTCTCCCTACTTGTCATTCAGAATCCAGGCTATCCTTGGACAGCTCCGGATTATCTGATTCACCTGGTTCTGATAGTTCTGGTGGAGCAGCTACTTTCACCATGGCATGGCGAATAACGCGATCGCCCAGCATATATCCGCGCATTAAGTCTTCAATGATAACTCCTTCATCATATTCAGCAGTCGCTTCTCTCATCACCGCTTCGTGCAAGTTTGGATCAAACGCTTCACCCTCAGAGCGCATTGGCGAAACTCCAAGACGCTTGAGGCTGTCAACTAGTTGCTTGTACACCCCTTGATAACTTTTATGAATGTTCATTTCCGCATCTGTTTGCGGTTTAATTTGGGCCCGTGCCCGTTCAAAGTTGTCAATAACAGGTAACAGTTCAGTAATGGTGTTGATTTGGATTTGCGTTTCTAAGTCAGCCTTCTCCCGTTGAGTCCGTCGCCGAAAATTTTCAAAGTCCGCTGCAATCCGCTTATATTGGGCATCCCGTTCATCTATTTCTAGTTGAAGTGTTGTGATCTGACCTTGCAATGCAGCCACCTCCTCATGAGGGACGGATTGCTCCTCTTCTTCGTCTTCATCCGCAAGAATGTCTACACTACCAAAGGTCACTTCTTGGGCTTCTGCCGTGTCTTCTCCCTCAGAAAAGGTAGGGGAGCTTTGATCAAAATGACTGGATGCGGTTGTTTCAGGATGGTCACCGGATTTGGTAGAGGTGTCCCCATCAACGTCAAAATTAGCATTAACGACATCCACCGTTCCCTCTGAGGTAGGGCTGGATTCCGCTGTAGCTATGACCTGCTCGTCTTTCTTCTCTTCTTCAATCATGACCTTTTCGTCTTCAACCATTCTGCTAGTGTCCCAAACTTATTTGTAATAGTACAGTCAATCCAGCAGATTGCCACCAAAACATCTAATATCCGTCGTGTGTTTCACAATCTTAGATCACAACTGGAGTGACGGAGATCTTTATCAGTGGAACGGCTAAAACTGTGCCTCACTGCGATCGCTTCCCCACTCCTGTTAAAGCAAATATCCGTCAGAATGTTCACACTAATTATTTATTCAGCACCTAGCACAGGTGATTTTATCCTAAGTCGTAACAATAAGTAACAGTTTTGGCTATATCTGACTTTGATTCAATACTCTGGAGAACACATAGGAAAGGTACCATATCATGATTTAGCCAACTAAGAACCAGTGAGGTTAATTTTTTTACCTCAATAGTAGCCCTCTAATGGGCAACTCAGCTTACACTTAGCAACAGGGGCTAGTGTCTTGGCTAAACCCAATTGATCTCGGAATGCCCCACATGGAAAATGTAGGGTCTTATGCAAGTGACGATTTAAATGGGCTAGGACATATTTTTGAGATATTTTGGGAACAATACGTACATTAAGGAAGCAAATGCGGAGCTATGACCAACTCATCGTCATCACGGCGTGCCCTTGTCGTACAACATAATTTTTCACCGTTTGGTAATGCTCTTGTCAAATCTGGTTATGTCGATTCTGATCAGATGAAACAAGCACTCGTAGACAGTCGAAAAAGTGGGCGTTCTTTAACCGAGGTTCTAGAGGACATCACAGGCCAAAGCCTGCCTCCTGAATTAATTCGTCAGTATAAGAAACAACAACTCTTTGAGTTAAAGATTCTTTATGGAGTAGAATCCCTTGACCCAGAGATTAATGCGATTCCAACGAATCAAGTTGGACCACTGATCGAAGAGCTAATTCCAGAAGCGGTATGTCGGCGGTTTCAGTTGATTCCTATCGCCAAAACTGAAACTGAGGCGGGGGCTATATCCTTGTTGGTCGCAATGGTCGATCCGGATGACTTATCGGCCCAAGATGAGCTTAACCGCATTCTCCGGCCCCAGGGCATTGCCCTTAAGCGGATGGTCATCGCACCAGACGACTATCAGCGTATTATCTCCCAATATCTTGATGATAAAGCGGCCCAAGAAAAGCAAGAACAGATGGCATCCAAAATGGATGTAAGCGCTGATCTTGAAGGTTTGGATTATATGGAACTTGAAGAGGTGGCAGATGATCCAGATGCTGACCTCAACCAAGCCTTAGCGGACGCAGAAGGTGCCCCCGTTATTAACTTGGTGAACAAAATCCTGTTCCGTGCTTTGGACGAAGGGGTATCCGATATTCACGTAGAACCTCAGGAAGAGGGGTTGCGGATTCGCTTCCGTAAAGATGGAGTTTTGCAGATAGCATTTGAAGATCTGCCCAAAAAGATTATTCCAGCGGTAACATCACGCTTCAAAATTATTTCTAACCTAGATATTGCTGAACGACGGGCACCGCAGGATGGTCGAATTCGCCGGATGTTTAATGGCAACAAGGTGGACTTCCGGGTTAATACCCTCCCCAGTCGATACGGTGAAAAAATTTGTTTACGAATTTTAGATAACTCAGCAACAGAATTGGGTTTAACCAACTTGATCTCGGATCAGGATACGCTGACCATGGTTCAAGATATGGTGCAGCGCCCCTTTGGTCTGATTCTGGTAACTGGGCCTACGGGTTCGGGTAAAACCACAACCCTTTACTCTGCCCTGAAAGAACGTAATCATCCAGGGGTCAATATTAGTACAGCGGAAGACCCGATTGAGTATACTTTGCCTGGATTGACTCAGGTGCAGGTGATTCGAGAAAAGGGTATGGATTTTGCTTCCATTCTTCGAGCGTTTCTGCGCCAAGATCCGGATGTGATTCTGGTGGGTGAGACTCGCGATAAGGAAACGGCCAAGACTGCCATTGAAGCTGCCTTGACGGGTCACTTGGTTTTGACCACTTTGCATACTAACGATGCGGCTAGTGCGATCGCCCGCCTCGAAGAGATGGGTGTAGAGTCATTCATGGTCTCTAGTTCACTCATCGGTGTCCTAGCCCAGCGCTTGATGCGGCGTGTCTGTAGCGAATGCCGTGAACCCTACCAACCCACCAAAGAAGAACTGGAGCGGTTTGGTTTATCGGTTGCAAGGGAACAAGAACACACTTTCTATCGGGCACGAACCTTATCCGTTGACGAAATTGAAGCCGCTAAGGGGAGTGGCCAACTTTGCCCCAAATGTAATGGCGGTGGCTATAAAGGTCGTTGTGGTGTGTACGAAGTAATGCGCGTGACTGAAAACCTACAGGGCTTGATTACCCAAGGCGCACCCACTGAGCGGATTAAAGAAGTCGCCGTAGAAGAAGGAATGCAAACTCTCCTAGCCTACAGCCTCAACTTAGTCCGTCAAGGATATACCACGTTGGAAGAGGTGGAACGAGTGACCTTTACCGATACCGGATTAGAGTCAGAACTCAAGGCAAAACGGAAAACCTCTCTCACCTGTGAAACCTGTGGGGCCGAATTACAACAAGAGTGGTTAGACTGTCCATACTGCACCACTCCGCGATTCCAAGACTAGATACATTACTATCAATTACTATCAATTACTATCAAAATTACACGACACACTCTCATTGGGTAAGGAGAACAGAGCGATGGAAATGATGATTGAAGATTTGATGGAGCAAATGATTGAAATGGGGGGGTCTGACATGCACTTGACTGCTGGACTGCCGCCCTATTTCCGGATCAGCGGCCATCTCACCCCCATTGGCGATGAACCCATGACAGCAGAGCAGTGCCAGCGCTTGATTTTTAGTATGCTGAATAACACCCAACGGAAAACCTTGGAGCAAAATTGGGAGTTAGACTGTTCCTATGGGGTTAAGGGATTAGCTCGATTTCGGGTAAACGTGTATAAAGACCGGGGAACCTATGCCGCTTGTTTGCGGGCACTCAGCTCCAAAATCCCTAATTTTGACAAACTAGGATTGCCCGATATTGTTCGGGAAATGTCGGAAAAACCCAGGGGGATGGTTTTGGTCACTGGCCCGACGGGTTCGGGGAAAACCACGACGTTGGCTGCCATGATTGACTTAATCAACCGGACCCGAGCGGAACATATTCTGACCGTAGAAGACCCGATTGAGTTTGTCTATGAACCCGTGAAAAGCTTGGTGCATCAGCGTCAATTGGGCGAGGATACAAAAAGTTTTGCCAATGCGCTGAAAGGGGCATTACGGGAAGATCCCGATATCATTCTGGTAGGGGAGATGCGTGACCTTGAAACCATTGCCCTGGCTATCTCTGCGGCAGAAACTGGACACTTGGTCTTTGGTACGCTACACACTAGTTCTGCTTCCCAGACCGTTGACCGGATGATTGACGTGTTTCCGGGTGAGCGCCAAACTCAGGTGCGAGTCCAATTGTCCAACTCGTTGGTAGCGGTTTTTAGTCAAACCTTAGTGCCCAAACATAATCCGAAGCCTGGTGAGTTTGGTCGTTGTATGGCCCAAGAGATCATGGTTGTAACCCCAGCTATTTCCAATATGATTCGTGAGGGTAAAACCTCCCAAATTTATTCTGCAATCCAAACGGGTGGCAAGTTGGGAATGCAAACCCTAGAGACTGCTTTGGCTAACCTCTACAAAGCAGGTAGCATTTCGTTTGAAGCGGCCATGTCTAAGAGTTCTAAGCCCGATGAATTACAACGCTTGATTGGTGGTGCATCTCCGCAAACTAAACCAGCGGCAGGTCGGCGATAGTCAGCGGCAGGTTGGTGATCTTTAAAAAGCAAGGGTAAGAGGAGCGGATGAAAGGGCGATCGCCCTTTCTCTGCTGTGTTTTTGGTTATGTAGAAAGTATTGAACTGACATCATCCACTTTAACCAGCCAATAGGTAGATTAGTATGCCCACATATGTTGCCAAGGCCAAAAATGCCCAAGGAAAGCAAACTAAACAAAAAGTAACTGCAAATTCCGTTGCGGAAGCCCGTACAGCCCTGCGGGAACAGGGGTTGTTTGTTCAGGACTTAAAAGAGGCCCAAGGGTTTGATCCCAACAATATTCAGCTAGATTTCCTCGATGACCTGATGACCAGCGTCACGGTGAAAGATAAAGCCGTGTTCTCTCGACAGTTTGCGGTGCTGGTGAATGCAGGGGTCGCCATGGTGAGAAGTTTGGGAGTATTAGCCGAACAATGTCCCAACCCTAAAATGAAGAAAGCGTTGACGGATATTAGTTCTGACGTGCAGCAAGGCACTAACCTATCAGAAGCTATGGGAAAGCACCCCCAGTGCTTTGACGATCTGTATGTTGCCATGGTGCAAGCGGGGGAAATCGGTGGGGTCTTGGATGAGGTCATGAATCGACTATCCAAGCTGCTAGAAGATACGGCTCGCCTCAATAACCAGATTAAATCAGCCATGACCTATCCAGTGGCAGTCGGGGTCATTGCGACAACCGTATTTATCGGGATGACCGTGTTTTTGTTGCCAACCTTTGCGGCGATTTTTGATGAATTGGGGGCAGAATTACCTTTGTTCACCCAGATCATGATGAACATTAGTGATTTTCTGCGAACCCCTGTTTATGTTCTGGGCCTCATCGCCGTGGTTGCCGCTTTGGGATTTTCCTACAAGCAATACTATGCAACCCCTGCTGGTGAAGTGATGATGGATGGCATCTTTCTCAAGATGCCCCTATTTGGAGATTTGATTGAAAAAACTGCTGTGGCTCGATTCTGCCGTACTTTCGGCTCCCTTTCCCGTTCGGGAGTCCCAATTTTGACGGCTTTAGAAATTGTGCGTGATACGGCTGGCAATAAGGTGATTGCCAATGCAGTCGATGCAGCCCGTCAAGAAATTCAATCAGGGGGTATGATCAGCCTTGCCTTACAACGGGAAAATGTTTTTCCCGTAATGGCCATTCAGATGATTAGCATTGGGGAAGAGACCGGGGAAATCGACACCATGTTGATGAAGGTGGCCGATTTTTATGAAGATGAGGTGGAACAAGCGGTTAAAGCCTTAACGTCTATTATGGAACCCATCATGATTGTGGTCCTTGGGGGGATGGTTGGTTCGATTCTGGTGGCTATGTATTTACCCATGTTTAAGGTAATGGAAGCGTTTGGTTAATGGGTTACTCCCTTCTCGGTGCAAGAATGCATAATCGAGAATTGACACTCGCAAGGTGGGCAGTGCCCACCCTACAAATTGCTAGGGTTTCGCGTCATGGTTGCGAGGGTTAAGTAACGCTCTATTTTCAAATCCCTGGGAAACCCCCAATCAAGGGTTCGGTTCTGCTCACTGTTGCCATAGCCTTGGGCTTCGCTACAGTAGTTGTAAGTTCGAGATCAGGCGATAGGCAAGCCGCCATTCAGCAACGTTTGAGGTATTGATTATGAATGAGTCATCTAACCACGTTCCTAGTTTTTTGACGGGTGATGATAATAGCACAGATAACGAGACCCTCTGGAACTATGTTCGATCCATGAGTCCAGATACGGTTTCCCGACTATCTAAGCCTTTATCCCCTGAGGTATTTCAGGTGATGGAGCGCAATATTGTTGGGCTATTGGGACAGCTTCCTGCTGGGCAGTTCAATTTTGAGATTTCTACTAGTCGAGAAAACTTAGGGCAGTTGTTGGCTTCGGCAATGATGAGCGGTTATTTTCTCCGCAATGCTGAGCAGCGGTTGCAGTTTGAGAAATCGCTTCAGTCAGATGCTACGCTACCCAATGTAGAGTAGGGATGCTGTAGATCAGGCTGTGACAGACCATTCAAAATTCCAAGTATCGGATACTCAATCAGTATGGTCGGTGGAGCAGTCTTCTGTTTTGCCGACTTTTGATTTTGATATGGCTAGGGTTGATGTGGTTGCCATGAGGCGATCGCTCCTCCACTGGTATCAACATCATGGCCGTGACCTACCTTGGCGGCATAGCCCTGATCCCTACTCCATATGGATCTCTGAAATTATGTTGCAGCAGACCCAGGTAAAAACCGTTATTCCCTATTACCAGCGGTGGTTGACGACCTTTCCCTCAATCACCGCTCTAGCCGCAGCGGATGAACAAGCAGTACTCAAAGCATGGCAAGGGTTGGGGTATTACGCGAGGGCCAGAAATATTCATAAGGCTGCCCAGGTTTTAGTCAATGAACATCAGGGTATTTTTCCCCAAGCTGGGGATGCGGTGATGGCCCTACCCGGTATTGGTCGCACCACCGCTGGAGGAATTTTGAGTGCGGCCTTTGATTTGCCATGGCCGATTTTGGATGGTAATGTAAAGCGGATCTTA
>JAYKIC010000610.1:0-3223 GCA_035284985.1 Leptolyngbyaceae cyanobacterium | reverse complement strand
ACACCGAGGCAGCCCTAGCCCAATATCAACAATTGTTAGAACGCCAACCTACTTTTGCTAAGGCTCACTTCAAAATTGCCGATCACCTAGAGCAAATGGGGCAAATTGACCAAGCGATCGCCCACTTCCAGCAAGCAGTGGCCCATGATTCTAATAACCCATGGTGGCATCAACGCTGGGGCTGTGCCTTGATGAAACAGGGGCAACATAAGGACGCGATTGCCATTTTCCAAGCGGCAACCCACCACCCTAAACCCATACCATCCATCTATTTTCACCTCGGTCAAGCACTGACATATCGATATCAATTTCAACCCGCAATTGATGCGTTCCAACAAGCGATCGCCCTCGATCCAAATCAACCCTGGTGGCATTATGAACTGGGTAAAATAAGCGCAATTATGGGTGATACTACAACAGCAATTATGGCCTATCAAGCGGCTATTCATTTAGCTCCTGATGTCTTTGAATTTCAACGAAAACTAGGGGAAACTTTAGCAGCCCATGGGCAAATTGATACAGCCATTTTTCATCTTCGTCAGGCTATTGAACTAGACCCCAATGAGTTCAATACCTATTTTTTCCTAGGACAAGCTCTTATGCAAACCGGAGTATTCCAAGAAGCTCAGCTTTGCTTTTCCCAAGCATTGGAACGAAATCCTGGTCATAAACCCTCTAAAGATTGGTTGCAGCGCTCGATTGCTAAACAAAATTAGGAAGAGCAATTGAAAAACTCCGAAGAACTTGGTTGGGAGTCGTCACTCTATGCCCACCCCCAACAAAAAATATCAGATTCTATGGTCAAAGATTTAATACGTTATGCCGAAGTTATTTTTTACGAGAAGCGGTTTCACTTACAAATCGGGTGCAAAGAAACAGAAAATAGTCAGGATATTCCGGCTCTAAAGGCTATTTCGGGAGATTCGACGCTATGGGGCTGACTGTGAAATCATCTCTCCCGAAGATTTGCGCGATCGCTTTGGTCAAGACATCATGGCTTCGTATAAAAACTATTTCCCAGAATTAGGTTCTGGCAACTAAGGCGATTGCGCCAGATTCCAACCCGGAGTTTCCCAGTGCCAAATCTGACCGACTGGCGTTACTTCTAGATAGGATTGAGGCAAAGTTGCATCAATCAGTTCCATCTCAGCCTGACATCACCCAATTACTCTTACAGCAATCTAAAGCCATTGCCCAACTGTCACAGCAAATTAGTCAGCAGCAATCCCATCCGGAAATGGAAGCCCGCATTGCTGAACAGGATCAGATGCAAGCGAAACTCGATGGCATTTATCAATGCCTTGGTCTTGCTCCATTTGAGTCGTCTACTCCACGCCCCAAAAGACCACACTCCGCCCTACTGAATTGGTCAAGCAACCTTTATTTATTATCTGTTTCTGGAATGATCTGTTTTTTTTAGGCACAGAACCAATTATTCACCACAGTGATAATGCTGATCGAGTTGCAATAGGGTGTGAAGCAACACATTCGTGCCCTGAATACAATGGGAGGGCGAGGTATATTCGGTTTCGGCATGGCTGATGCCACCTTCGCTAGGCACAAAAATCATACCCATGTCCGTCACATTGGCGATGATTTGAGCATCGTGACTCGCTCGACTAGGGAGGGGATGGTGGCTCAAACCTAGACCATCACAAACCCGTTCGATGGTGTTGTAAATGTGGGAGTTGACCGGGGCCGGTTCATTGCGGAGTTGGGGCTTGATCTGAATTTGAGTATCGGTCTCGCTGGCGATCGCCTCCATCCGTCGCTGCAATTTAGAGATCATGTGTTGCAAATAGGAATTAGACAGATCCCGGATATCCAAGGACAATTCCACACACCCTGGAATCGTATTAGCCACATTAGGAAACAACTTCATTGCCCCCACCGTTGCCACTTGACTGCCGCCCCGCAGATCACAATAATCATCCACCTCATAGCCAATCTGATTCACGGCCAACACCACCTGGGACGCTGCCACCAAGGCATCCTGGCGCATCGTCATCGGCGTAGTTCCGGCATGACTAGCCTGTCCCTCAATCGTAATGGTGTAGCGCCGTTGGCCCACAATCCCTGTGACCAAACCAATATCCACCCCTACGGATTCCAGGACTGGACCTTGCTCCACATGTAATTCCACAAAAGCAGCGATCTCATGGGGGGTGCGCTTGGCAGTCCCTAACTGGGACCAATTGCCGCCAATCCGATTCACACTTTCAATGATGGGATCAAAATCAGGGTGGTCGTAATAGTGGGGATCGGGGTTGGCCTGCCCTGCCATCGCCTTGCTACCAATCATGGTCCGTTCTTCATCGGCAAACACGATGACCTCTAGGGGATGATCCAAGTGGATGTTGACATCGTGCAAAGTCCGTACCACTTCTAACCCTGCCAGCACACCATAGGTACCATCATAGATCCCGGCATCAGGAACCGTATCGAGGTGAGATCCGGTAGCCAGGGCGGGAGCATGGGAAAAACGGCCTGGATAGCGACCAATCAGATTGCCCGCCGCATCGATGGTAACGGTCATCCCGGCATCTTGCATCCACCGCTGCACCTGCTGACGGGCCTGAATATCTTCTGGGGTAAAGGCCAGTCGCCGCACCCCACCCCCTGGTAGAGCACCAATGGCGGCAATGGCGTACAGGGTGTCCATGAAGCGATCGCCATTAACCTGGAGTGGAGAGCCAATAAGGGCGTTAGTGGGGACAGGCGCGATGGCAGCATTAGCATCTGCGCGTAGGGCGTTGTTCAATATATTCATCGAGTTCTCCACTTAGCTTGGCCTAAAAGAAGCAATAGGCCCGAAATCACGGGCCACAACTTTTATTTAATAAATAGTATATTTATATCAAGAGATTTCATTCTGTAACTATTGGTACAGTTAGCTTAATATTTCTACCACTATTCCATAACGGCAGACAAGCATGGTAAGGACAAAGAGGCAAAGACCAACACGGTCGTATCAGGAATGACCGATGGCATATACCCCATACCATTGGTCATTCCGGCAACCAAACCCAGGGATAATCAAAAATACCCCCAAGAAACCCTCAAGGTGGATCATTTTTCCCGGTTATGGGGTGGGCAGGCTGATTGACTGACAAAACTTTGCCCCTCTTCCCTAAATCCCTTCTCCCAAAAGGGGAGAAGGGACTTCAAACCAGGTTCTTGGGTCGAAAGCCCCTCTCCCGCTCTGGGAGAGGGGTTGGGGTGA
>JAYKIC010000609.1:0-16885 GCA_035284985.1 Leptolyngbyaceae cyanobacterium | reverse complement strand
ACACTATGTTATGTATACGAAATAGCAATTATGGAGGACTTTATGTCATCTGATCGCCGCGATCTCGTTCCCTTCTCTACCGCCCAACCTGAGCTAGACCTACATCCCAGTCAAGATTCTGGATATCCTGATGGTCACATCAACATTTATCGTCCCAAACCATCCCCCTTACCCCACAATCGTCCCATTGCCGACAACAACACCGAAGCGATGGATGAGATGCTGGGTTATCTAGATTAGTCATCTGGATTAAATTAAACCGGGATCGAGTTAGCCTAACCCTAAAATTTAGCTGGGCACTGGGCTAGATACTTGTGGGGACAACGTTCATCTCGATCATCATCCAGATGAACTGTCGCAAACTTGAGGTGATCATTGTCTGATTAGGAAATGGGTTATCCAACAGATGAGCTATACCACCGAGCAATTGATCGAAATTTTGGATCACGAATTGCGGGCCACCTGGAAGGGCGATCGCATTGTCATGTCATCGGGCGATCGCATCAGCAATCCAGTGGTAGCGAGAGCCTTGGGCACGGAAAAACTCAGCAAAGTCTTTGCCTACCAAGATTTTCGCAACCAAATCCATGATTATCAACGCCAGCATAATGTATCGGGAATTATCTGGCGCACCTGTCGCTTTAATAGCCTGACGGTGCAGGTGCCCGAAGTCCACGGTCAACTCATCCCCATTGAAACAGATAAACAAACATTAATCAACGCAACAACTGCCATCTTAGAGTTTTGGTACTCTAGCACTAATAACATGCAATTTTGGCTCACTGGGAATGACCTTAAACCCATCACCGCCAGTGATGTCGAACGTCTAGTCGGTGAGGCAGAATGGGTGGAATTAGATGTGGGCCAATCTGAGCTATATTTGTCCCTATGTTGGGGTACGCCGCAAGAATGTCATTATCAATGGTCATGGCCCGGTTCTTGGTGTGAACGGGTGATTGCGGCCAACAGCACTCCCACCCTAACCAAGGTTTAATCCTGTCCCTTCAGGCTTAAATCATTTGTTTATCTTGGCATTATGGGTCGTGTGTTGGGTTTGAAATATTAATCTTGGAACGTCTTGAAGGAATTAGTTTTATGGAATTGGCAATTGGTGTAATTGAAACCCAAGGGTTTCCGGCAATTCTAGCAGTTGCGGATGCGATGGTAAAGGCAGGTCGGGTAACAGTGGCCATTCAGGAGCAATCCGAGAGTGGTCGGCAACACGTCACGGTCCGAGGTCCGGTGTCGGAGGTGAAACGGGCCGTAGAAGCGGGATTGATCGCGGGAAATAATATGCCTGAATTAGGGGAGGTAACATCCCATTACATTATTCCCAATCCGGCTGAAAACGTGGTGACGGTATTGCCTGTTCACTTTACAGAATTATCTGAACCGTTCCGGGTTTAGGCGAGTTTAGAGAAAGACGCAGCGCAGATCAGGCTTATTTGATCTGGGTTGGCGTAAATTGATCATCATCCAGAATAGAGGCAGGTAAAGGCTGGGTTCTTACAAACCCAGCCTTTAATCCTATTTTAGGATCACGCAGACGTAGATCGGGTACAGGATTAGGGGCACAAGGTAAATCAGCATGCCAACACTTAACCGTCCATTCACTTGGCATTGTATAGCTGACATCATTCATTTGATAGTGAAGTAAGTCAGCAGTAGGTAATGCGGGTGGCAAGATCAGTTGATTCCGGATGACAGGCATATGAGTAAAAGCAAGAGCTGCTACTGTAAACAGTAAACCTAGGTTTAAACCATAATAACGTTGAAATTTTGGCCCAGATAAAAAGGCACTGCTTAATATTAATTCTTCCTGATTTTCCAGTTTTAAACTATCGCCCATTTCCCTTGTTAGTTGGTGCTGAAAAGGTTGTTGATCACGAGGAGAAAGACAAAACTTAAGTAAAACTTTATGGCAAAGTAATGTTACCAAATAGAGGGGAAAGATCAATACGATGCCTCCACCAAATCGAAAAACTACGTATTGATTAACCACAAAAATAAACAGACTACCCCCTAATCCTGTCATTCCTAGCCACAATTCACCGGGCGGAATCTTTTGCCAATGACTAACCCGCCAGACAATCACACCAATCAATCCCCCTAGCAATAGGATAGCGAGCTTAAGCTTAAGACTATATTGCCATGCCGCACTCACTGCGTACCAGATGTTCATGAATGTAGAGAACAAACCATCAGGAGAAAAGAGAACTAATCCCCCTCCCCGAATGGAACCAGCTTCAGAGGAGATCGCATCCGTCGATAGGGTCCAAGGTAAATCAATACAAAATGACTGGGAAGGATATAGGAGACAACCAGAAGTTTTAAGTTGGGCGATCGCCAATGGTAAAATCAATATTGCACCCGTAATGATAGCGATGCCCAAACGTTTCCAGGTAAATGGTTCTCGGGTTATAAAAAATAGTACAGCGATGGGAATCAGAAATAAACCTGTTAGCTTAAAGCTAAGAATACAAAAAGCTAAGATAACGGAAAGAAGGGAAATATCAAAGCCTAAATTATGGTTATTTATTCCATTTACTTGATTAGATTTTGTGATACTTATATGACTTATATTACTAGTTTCCTGATTAATTTTAGCGATCGCCAACAATAACCAGGCAAATACACCTGTAGAGTAATTTACCGCTAAATCATGGGAAAGTGAAATAATAATTGGTTCCCCAATGTTCCAAGCAACCGTATAGAAAAGGGTTAAAGCAATCAGAAAAATGAGCAAAAATAAATCTTCAATGGCTACTATCCTATCATTCATCCAGTAATCAAAGATTAGTAATATGGTAAGGATACTTAGAACTACAAGGAAACCATTAGCCGTAGCACCTATCTGATTGCCTATAAACTGAGGCGTTACCGGGGCAGAAAAAGCAAACCAAGACGAAATAAAACCAAACTTTTGATTAATCAATGCCAATCCAGGAACTAAACCATATTGGGCCAACCATTGTGTTGATCCAAGATGATATAACCCAGTATCAAACCAGTCTATGGGTCTAGTCCAAAGAATAGAAACCCCTATTTCACCCAATAACAACGACCAACCATGTCGTTCTATAATTGGTTTAGTAAAAGCCAATAAAGAGGCATTATTTGCAGATGGTTGAACCGATTTATTTTGATGAATTAGATAAACTATTTCAATAGTAGCGATCAGCCCTAGAAAAACAAGCAACATTGAACCAATTGGCATTACCGTTCCTAGGGCTAGTAATAACAAGCTTTGGAGCACCATTCCTAGCCAAATTGACAAAATTGCTTGTTGATGGAATGGTATTAAACCATCAATTTTAAATCTCTTTAAGCTGTAAAATCCAATGGCTATAACTGTAATTAATAAACCATTCCAAACTATCAAGAAGTAAAGCATTATTTAGATATTTCTGAGTTACAAAAACTGTAGATGAATGGTCAATAATTTATGATCAAAGATGTCAATACTAAAGTTACATTCATTGCTCTTGGCTAAGGATTAACTCTCCCAAGCGTTTACCAACGGTCTTTAGGGAAAAATGGGTTTCTATGCGGTGGAGTGCTTTTTGTTTGAGTTCCAGGCGGGTTTCTTCATTTCTCAGAAGATGGGCGATCGCCTCACCCAAGGCTTCCGGTTGCTCCCGTGGTACGACAATGCCCCCCATCGATGCCCCATTCTCTAATAAAATATCAGCAACTCCGGGGGCATCGGTGGCGACCACGGGAAGCCCGCAAGCCATTGCTTCGAGGGGGGCGACGGGAAACCCTTCATGGCGGGATGGCAGGGTATAGAGATCAGCAGCCATCAGATAACGACGCATCAAGTCCCGGTCCAAAACGTATTCGTTAATCCATCGCACCGTGGGTTTGGGAAGCTGGGCAATGCGATCGCCAATTACTTTTGCATCGCTACCCGTTCCTACCAACAGCAGCCACCAATTTTCCTCGGCATAGGTGTGACACAGTTGTGCCCATGCATCTAACAACACATCCAAGCCCTTGCGGTACAGTTCCATGCGTCCGTGATAGACCACCACTTTTGCATCCTGGGGCAATTGCAGGGCGGTGCGGGTTTGGTGGCGAATAGTAGCCGGATTTTCGGCGCGATCGCCCTGCCATAACTTCTGATCCAGCGGGTTGAAAATTTGGGCGATCGCTGAAGACGGTAGCCCATAGGTCTGCTGTAATCGCTCAATTTCCACCTGGGAAGGCACAATCAATCCCGCACTAGCTCGCAGGGTGTGAGGACGCAGTAAACCTTCAATCCGGCTGAGTTGAAAATTGCCACCCTGAAACGTGGCAAAAACAGGTAAGCCCAATCGTTTTCCCAACAAAATACATATATCAAACCGGGCATATTCATATTCTTGGCAGAGAATGGCGGTGCAATTTTCTTGGCGTAATATTTGAGCGATCGCCCCCATCGGTGTGGCTAAATAAGCAGCCATATCTCGCAGGATTGATAACAATGGTCGCTGAAATACGGAATGCGGCCCAAAGGTTTCTTGCACGTTCCAGCCGTAAGGATTTACCATTTTTTGCCGGACCCAGCGATGGAGACGGGGAGCCGGAAAGACGTAAATTTTTGCCCCTGTGGGTTTATGAATCTGATAAGTAACAACATCCACCTGCGCCGACACGCAGACAATCACCGTTTGAATTCCTTCCAGCTTGAGTGCTTCAATATAGCCAAACAACCACCCTCCCGACATTTCATCACAAAACTCCTGCAAGGATAACTGGATCGAATCGAGGAAATCTTCAATCCAATCTCCCCAGGGAAAAAGGGCTATGGTGCGAGGTGTAGGGTTATTCATCCGGCGCTATGACCTCGTTCCTACGTCTAAAATAAATGTAGAACACGAATATTTATGATGGATCGCTTTCAGTGAGGAGCTAGTCTCTACAAAACGTTTGGCTTCCGGCTCACAAGTTATCACATGTTGATTAGGTTTTAACAAATTAATTAAACTTGTAGGAGAAATGTTAGATACCTCTAATATTTCCACCGCCCTACCATTAGTCCGCTCAACTGCTACATAAAAATCCAAATGGGCATTGTATGATTCTTCTTTAATAACCATCAGTTCTTGTAAAGATGGATATTCAGCGAACAGTGCTTTGAAGTAGTCGCCATACATCAAAATAGGCGAGGGTCTACTCCAGTCATAAATGATCCCTTGAGAAATATAAATGGTTTGGTAAAAAGCCTTGTAGACAGGGTAGAAAAACACTACGCATAAGACTATCCCAACGATGATAGATTTGAGATAGTTTGAAATATTCCATCGGTTTTGAATAAAAACAAACATTTGACTGATCACGACGAAAATAATTGCACCTGCTACCAAAGAAGCGATCGGGTACACTGGCGCTTCATACCAAGGCAACTTAGTTTTAGCGACAGAGATCACAGTTATAAAACTGAGAATATATATCACTCCAAAAATTACAAATTTTTTAATTTCTTCATGCTGGCTAAAAAATACAAGCCAGACTAGAGGCAGAAAATAAAGCCAAGGGAAGAAGCCATATCTAAGTTCTGTTAGATAAAATAATGGCCCACCCTTATGATTTTCAAGCACAACTAATCCCCGAAGAACTTCATTTTGAAAAACTGCATTGAGAAATCCTGGGTTATATAATTCTCGAAGGAAATAGTAGGAAGAAACTGTTCCAATAACTGCAAGTATAACGTAGTAAGTACTACGGCTGAACACTATTTGTCGTATTTTTCGTGTATATACTGCATAGATTATAATGGCAGGAACTCCAAAAAAACCTGCGATTCCTTTTGTTAAGACTGCAATAATCAATCCAATTGTCATGCCAGTCAAGCAATATATTTGTTTTGATTTAGCAAGATTCAGATACAGGAAGAAAGCCAAGGAATAAAGCGTGATGCCCAGGGTGAGCAATGCATCGCGATCGCCTGTTCGGGCAACGTGTTCACTGATAAATCCAATAGAGGTTAGCAAAACCATGCCGCAGATAAAACCTGCACCAGTACGACGAAAGTAAATTTTACCAAAATAAAATATGCATAAGGTGGTCAATGCAGCCGCTATAGCAGAGGGTAATCGCACTGAAAAACTATTGTATCCAAAAAACTTCATTGCTATAGTAATGAGCCATGCCACTAAGGGAGGTTTGGTACTCCACATATCAGGCTGACCGTTAAAATGTGGCACTAAATAGTTGCCGTTTAAGCTCATTTCTAATGCTTTCATAGCTTCTCTTGATTCATCCCACATGCGAATAGTGGGTGAGTCTAATCGGAAAAAGAAGACAAACAGACAAAAGGCAATAAATAGAATAGAAATAATATGCCCGTTAAGCTGTGATTGATGTGGTAATTTCATATATCCACGCTGTTCTATTAATAAGATAATAAGAATCGATAACCATGGTTTAGGAAGGGGAGATGGAATGCAGTTGGTAAATCACCCAATCAGGAGTTTTCTTGATTGGATCACTGTGTTGTTCTAAATAGGCCATGAAACCTGGATTATTTTGGTAGAGATCATCAATGCGATCGCCCACTACCCCAAACCATCGAGCATCTAGCCCTCGAAGCGTATCCAACCATTGAATTGCCATCTCATCATCTTCAAGGGTTGGGTTGCCCCAGGCAATGTCATCCCAGGGAGGCGGAAAGACCCATCCCCGACGATGACTGTAGTAAATGGCGATCGGATCACCTAAATCATTGGCCATCGTGACCACCAAATCTCCTGGCTGCGATACCTGTTCTAAATTTTGTCCCAGTTGATAGGATTGCATCGCGTAAGGGTAATACAGATAAGCCAGTCGGGCGCGACCATAATACCCAATGGCAAGATAACAAACCAACGGTAGTAGCAGCGCAACCTTCCAGGTTTGGACCGTTCCCCAACGAGGGGCATAGCGTAGGGCCAATTGGGTAAGCGAAATAATTCCATGACCCGCCAGGGCAGCAGCGGCAGGGTTAATCAGATGGAGGTTCCAGGAGTTATCTACGATTTCTTTAGCCCCAATGAGATAAAACAAACCAACTGCTAGCCCCCAGCCATGAAAGAACCATGGGAATGTTGGAGGTTTTCCTTGGGCTAATTCGGGACGGGACGGGAACGGCAATACCAATCCACAACCCACTAATACGATGACCGGAGGAGTCCAAAGCCACCCTTGGACAATCTGGAAAAGCTTGGGCAGATAATAAGCATCTCGCAGCCAGTTTACTAGACCATGATCCCAGACCCAGGTACCACTTCCGGCAAAGTGATAAGGGGGGTACGAGAGGGACAGGTGACGTGCCCATAGATAGTAAGCAACCACTGGAGCAAGCACACCCACCGAGGCGAGGCTAATAGCTATTATTCGGCGTATGGGCCATCGTTGATGGTGCAAGGTCAACAGCATGGCCCAGACCATGGGTAAACCAATGATTAATCCTGGCAACTTCGACAGAAATGCCCAGCTTGTTACAACCGTAGCAAAAGCCAAATCCCTAAGACAATTGGTTTGTAAATAACGTAGCAGCAACCATGCTCCGGTCGTGACTAACGCGACCATTACTGGATCGGGTAAAAAGGAGCGATCGATAAAAACGCTGCCGGGAAGCAAGGCCATCACCGCAGCGCTGGCGAGGGCACGGTTTTCGTCCCATACACACCGAACGAGCTGATAAAGGGCAAACACGCCCCACACTCCAAATCCCACGGCAATAGCACGACCAATCCATTCCTGCTGCCCCAGAAGGTTATAGCAGAGAGCGGCTAAGTAAGTGAGGGTTTGAAACTCCCGGCCTTGATAACTGGGTCCAGGACCATTCCAGTTCACTTCGGGAAACAGGATATTACTGTTGGTGCGATAAAAATTTTCAGCCATCATGGCGGTGCTGGCTTGCCGCCAGCTAAAGGCATCAATTAACGGCTGATCGAGGTGGTAAAGGCGTAGAACTAGGGCGATCGCCAAAATTCCCCATAAACCATATCGCCGCCATTGTTTGCTGATCGGGTCATCAATATTGTCTGCCAGGAGTTGTTGTTTAAGCTGTGCAGCCATGTGTGAAAGCACCATTTATTCCCCCTTTTGCCAGCGGGAAGCGGTTTCCGTCCCCCAACCTGTCGGACGATGGAACCAATAGGCCAGCCAAATTACAGGACTGAGGATGACCGCCAGTAACAGACGTAGGCGATAGGGCAAGTTGGAAAAAGCAACATCGTGACCGATGACAGTAATCGCATTGATGAAGGTGGCGTATTGTTCACATGCCACAGGCATCAAGGTTTTGAGGTCTTCTAAGGTATAACCCCGGCGGACGTGGCCCCATTCTGCCATCACCGCTGATTCTGGGGGACAAATAGGCTTGAACAGGTTGTAGTGGGGAAAGCGCCAGGTCGCCCGATCGGGGGTACTGATGAGGAGAACACCCCCCGGTTTGAGGACGCGAAAAGCTTCGGCGATCGCCCCCTGATCATGGGGGATATGCTCTAGCACATCGAACATTGTCACCGCGTCAAAGGATGCATCCTCAAAGGGTAATTGGGTGGCATCCCCACAGACAAAGGTGACATTGGGCTGCTGGTTGCAAGCCGCATTGGCAAACTGGGGATCAAAATCGAGGTTAACAATTTGGGACTGGGGATAGAGCAGGGCAGTTAGTCCCCCTTGGCCTCCCCCGACTTCCAAAATTTTGGCAAACGGAGTATCAGGGGCGATCCCGTGAATCGCTCTCATTTTTTCCCGATAAAAAAAGCCAAGGGTGCGCGGATTGGGGAAGGGATTGTGCTTGAGAAATTCCCCCAATGGGGGTTTCCCTGACGACAACGACTCGGCAGCGGATTGAGAGGCAGGTTGAGATAAGGTTGACATAGAATTAAGGGTTGATTAGGGGTTAATGAATGGCTGATGTCGTTAATTCATGACTAATTTGATGAGGGAGATAGGATTACAAGCCTTAATTAAGGGCACGTTGATTCAAAGGGGTGGGGGATGATTGCCGATGGCGCAGATAAAAGCCCACGCCGGAGATTAAACCCCGAATTTCCGGTAGGACGGTGCTGTATGAACCCTGAAAGCGATGGATGCACCCCCCCACCAACCGCCGTCCGTAGTAGCGGGGCAGGGCGATCGCCAACCGCCGAATATTACCCCAATGACCCGGATTTTCCGCCTGCACCAGCAGAGCCACCGCATGGCCCCGCATATACGCCTGCATTTGCTGGTTGAGGCTACTTAAATCGGCACGGTGATGGTGATAGACCACCGCTGTGGGTTCATAGCGACAACTCCACCCCGCCGCCAGCACCCGATACCACAGTTCCGAGTCTTCACTACAACCCGATGCTCCTGCCCCCAAACGCGGATCAAAGTCACCCACCTCGGCAAAAATGGAGCGGCGAAAGGCCATGTTTGCCCCGGCTCCAATCCGCCACACGGGAACCCCCAAGGGTTTCATTTCCGCAAAAAAGTGATGGTCAAAAACCAGGGGACGGTAGCCCCAACCAAACCCAGTGGACCCACGCTGAAACACTTGCTCCGCTTCAGTGTCCAGTTTGGCGGGAATAATCAACCCCGTCACCGCCATTACGGTCGGATCACGGAAGGCCGGACGCAATTGCTCCAGCCAGTGGGGATGAACGTCCACATCGTCATCGGTAAAGGCGACCAAATCACCCGTGGCGTGCTGAAGTCCGGTGTTGCGGGCGATGCTCAATCCGGGCCGAGGTTCGCGGACATAGGACACCTGGGGATACTGCGCCACTAAGGTTTGGGTTGCGTCGGAAGTGGGAGCGTTATCCACCACAATGATTTCCTGGGGCGGGGTGACGAGGGTGTGGAGCGATCGCAAACAGTGGGCCAGTTGGTCAGGGCGATCGCGGGTGCAGATAATCACCGATACAGTATCCTGACAAGCTGCGGCTGCGGTTTCCCGCATCTGTTGAAATTGGGCTAGGGGACGGTGTAGGGCTACCACAGCATCAAATTCTGGACAGGTTTGCTGTTGCCAATCCCCAAATGCCCCTGGTAATGGGGCTTCAAAGCCTTGACCAACCAACTGACTCCCCAGGGTTTCCGTCAACACCGGGAGTAGCCGTCGTAGCAATTGGGTTGGAGCAAGGGGCAAATCCTCAGCAACAATTTCCAGATGGCCTAAGGGCAACTGCTGCCACCACAGCACCACATAAATGCCCTGGGTGCGGGTTAGGAATGGCAATGACTCCAGACCCTGGCTCAAATCCAGATGATGAATACGCCAAGGTTGGGTGCGGGGCGGTTGAGCACGACCGAGGAGTTGTTGGCGATCGCCCCCATCCATCCTAACCATGCGCCACAGGGCCAACCCGTAGCCCTGCCAAAATTTCAGCATAATCGAGCTAGCCAAGGCGGATTCGCCCTTGAGCCGTGCCTTGAGCCATATCTTGGCGCTATAAGTCGTCTGTTTCCAAGCTTCTCGGATACAGGACAGCACAAAGGCAGGGTAAGACTGGCCCCACTGCAACGCCTGGACAAAAAGCTGACTCGCTCCCAACCCCGCATTCATTTTAAGCAGGTAATCATAGTGGGTACGCTGGGCGGAAATTTGGTGAAATAGTTGACAGTCAGGCACATACCAAAGGGGATAGCGGGCGGCTAAGCGCAGGGCAATTTCCATATCACCGCCGGATATCAACTGTTTGCCCACCCGGTCAGCCAAGAATTGTTGATCAATCCAGCCCACACGTTCCAGCGCCAGCCGATTGATCGTCATACCTGCGCCCACCAACCAATCCACGGCCTTAGCTTCCTCCCCCCATTCCTGCTCAGCAAAACAATAGGTAAAATCCAGTACGTAGGCGGGGGGTGGGGTTTCCCAATCTAGGGTGACACGACCGCCAAATGCACCACAGAAGGGCTGTTGCTGGGATTGTTGTTGAGATTGCTGCGGGAACTGTTGTGTCGCAAAGGCGATCGCATTCGCCACCCAATCCGATCGCAAAAAACAATCATCATCCACAAAGGCCACCCAAGGGGCCGTGGTTTGCTGTACGCCACAACGACGGGCGGGAGTCAATCCCTGGACAGGTTCAATCACCATCCGAAGGTTAGGAATAGTAGCCGATTGGATCGTTTGCGCCACCACCGTTGCGGTATGGTCCGTGCAATTATTATTGACGACCAGTACGCCCCACTGGGCTGGGTTGGCCCCCTGTTGCTGGGCGATCGCGTCCAATGCCCCCGCCAATAAATCAGCATTGTTATAAGTACAAATCACTAGCTCTAGGACTAGCTCCAACGATAATTCCTGATCGGGGATCGGTTGCCGTAATTGCTGTTGGTTCATCCCTGTGACCTCCCTACGGCTTGCCGCTCTGGTGCTGGGACAGGTTGGGCATCCGATGGGGAGAGCATCTGCGACTGATGGTGGTGTTGCCGAATCGCTTCCACCCGCCGTTGCGATCGCCCATATTCCCCACACAAACCGACCATTCCCCCCCAGATTTCCGCCAGAATCATGGCCGGGGGCAGGACGTGAGTGCCTATCAAACTTTGACCGAGCTGACCGAGCTGATCCTGTATCCACCAGAAAATTAAGCGGATGAGGTGCGATCGCCGCTCCGGGTCCGTTTGCATCGATTTAACCACAAAGGCCATAAACCCCAGGCCCCAGGTCCAATACTGATGTTGCAACTGGTGAAGTTCTCGACGGTGCTGGTGATACACGGCGTACTGCGGCTCATACACTAGGGGATACCCGGCCCGCACTACCCGATAAAAGCTGTCCAAGTCCCCGCCACCGGGCAGGGGTCGCCCCGTATCCGGCGCATCGTCAAACCCTCCCAGGTCAATAAACACCTGGCGTTTGAAAGCCATGTTACACCCTGCGCCAAAAATACCAGCCCCGCAGGGATAAAGGGGATTGCCAGGAAGTTGGGCACCGTAGCGAATTTTTTCAAAGCCCCGACCAAAGCCCCCCCGCTGTTCAAATAAAATTTGGGCGGCTGTTTCCATTTCGTAGGGCAACACGAGTCCGGTGAACGCAGCCGCATCAGGGTTTTCAGCCCAGGCTTCCCGCCAACCCCGGAACCATTGCCGATCTACTACCACGTCATCATCCAAAAAGGCCAGCCATTCTCCACTCGCTTGATGGAGGGCACAATTTCGGGCAAAGTCAAGTCCTGCTTTGGGTTCGCGGGTATAACGCACCGAGGGAAAGGGGGCGACAATGGCCTGGGTGCGATCGTCACTGGGGGCATTGTCCACAATCAGAATTTCAAATGGGGTCGGTCCAGTCTCCTGTTGGAGGGGGATGAGCGATCGCAATAGCCGTGCCACATTGTCGGGCCGATCTTTGGTGCAAATGGCAACGGTGAAGCTGGGGTAGTCGGGGGTTGAGTCTGGAAGGGTGGAGAGTAATTCCTCCCGTATGCTTTCCTGGAGCAGTTTGGGGGCGATCGCCTCCGCAATCCAGCCTTTAATCTGGTCTGGGGTAAGGGTGCAAGGGGTGGAAACAGCTTTGAGGATACGTCCCACCAAGCGATCCCGTTGACGGACAATCAGAGCCACCCCCGTTTGATCCGGGGTGAGGGCAATGGTGGGCAGAGGGGCAGTCACCTCAAGTTGAACAATGGCATAGGACATGGCTACACAAGGGAAGAGTTGGATGTAAGGTGGTCTGGGGTCACGGTTTGAAGCTGATACATCTGGCTAAATAGGCCGTTCTGCTGGAGTAGTTGCTGAACATTGCCCTGCTCTACCACTTGCCCCTGATGCAGTACCACAATTTGGTCGGCACTGTAGACGGTGGAAAGGCGGTGGGCAATGACGATGACGGTGCGATCGCGACTAAACAGATCCAGGGCTTCCTGAATCAGATGTTCGGAAATGCTGTCTAGGGCGTTGGTGGCTTCATCCAAAATCAAAATATCGGGGTTACGAACGATGGCACGGGCTAGGGCCAATCGCTGCCGTTGTCCCCCCGATAGTCGGGTACCGCGATCGCCCACTGAGGTGTCATAGCCTTGGGGTAGGGTTTGGATGAAATCGTGGATATGGGCTTGTTGGGCTGCTGCGATAATGTCGTCACGGCTGGCCTCCATCTGTCCGTAGGCAATATTTCCCGCAATTGTGGTGTTAAAGACATGAATATCTTGGCTGACGATGGCGATGTGTTGCCGCCATTGAACTAAGTCGAGGCTGGGGAGCGATCGCCCATCCACTTGAACCTCCCCCTTAGAGGGATCGTAAAACCGACAAACCAGATGAATTAGGGTGGATTTACCCGCTCCCGACGGTCCCACCAATGCCGTAATTTTTCCGGCGGGAATGGTTAGGGATACCTGATCCAAGGCAGGATCTTGATCATCAGCGTAGTGAAAACTCACACTTTTCAAATCAATGGATTGCTGGAGAGCATGAAAGGGTTGGGTTCCAGAATGAATATAGGTTTTGTCTTGACAGTCCAGAAACCCCAACACATCCTCCACCGATCCCGCTAGGGATTGCAACTTGGTACGGTAGCTATCAAACAATTGCATCTGGGGTTGCAAGCGGTACAGCATAAAGAGAAACGTTAACAGGGTTGGCAAAACGGTACGGTCATTTTGAACCGCAATCACCAAAATCGTTAATACCAACAGAGCAGAGAAGACTTCGTAGAGGGGGCTGACGGTGGTGGAGAGCATGTCGAGGTGGAGGAGCGATCGCTGCACTTGCTGGGAACTGCGGTCAAACTGCTGCTGCTCATAGGGTTCCTGCCCAAAAGCCCGTATGGTTTTCATGCCCACTAACCCCTCATACATTCGCAATCCCAAGTTGGCATTGCTCTCCACCACCCGTTTGCCCAAGTGATCAATGCGGCGGGTAACACGCCGAATGGCGAGGGAAATGGTCCCCATGACCACACCAATTAACACCGCCAGTTTGGGGGAAATCAGTAGCAGGATTGCGGTATAAACCACCGTTGTACAAAATGTTGTGATCAGACTAATCAGGGTGGCGATCGCCTCCCCAGTGCGCCAGGTTTCTCCTCCCAAGGTGTTCATCAGTTTGCCAGAATCCTGGGTTCCCAGATAACTATGGCTCACAGTCAGCAATTGATGAAAGACCCGCGATCGCAACTGATGGCTCACTCGACATTTCAGCCAAGCGGATAGCACGCCGTTGGTATAGCTCAAAAGATTTTTCACCAGGATGCATAGCAAAATTAGGGCGGGTAACATCCACAGTCGATCCTGGGGGGAAATATCATCCACCAGTTGAAAAATCCATTGGATCAAGGCACTACCGCCGGGGGTAGCGGCGGAGTCCTGCATCAATCCCTGTAACACCGGGACAAAGAGACTGATGCCCAAGCCCTCAAAAATAGATCCCAGCATCCCCAGCACCACAATGACAGGGATGGCCCAAGGGTAAAGTTTGAGGAGGGGAAGCAGCTGTCGGCATAGGGCAATATCTTTTTTCATGAGGTTGCCTCTTGGGACTGATCGGCCAACACAGGTGCAGCAGGTTTAACCGGAGGGGCAAGACGGGAGACTACCCAGTGAAACATTTCGCCAATTTTCAAGGTGAGGGCGATCGCCTGGGTCCGCTGCTGCAATTCCGCTAAGGTAATCACGCGACTGGGCGGGGGGGGGGATGCAGGTGTCACCGTTGCCGGACGAATCTTGCGAATTACGGAGTCAACAGCCTGCCGCACCAGTCGATAAATGCCATTGCGGACAAACCCAGCAATCAGCGTCACCATACCCACATACAAGGTGGCAATGGGCCAGTTGGCCTTAAATGCTTGGCGAACCCAGTAAAATCCGGTGGAAAATTGCCCACAGCGGACGCTTTGCTGGGCAAAGTACATATACAAGTTACTGGCGGAAAGCTGAAATAATAGTCGGGATAGTTGCGGGTGCTGCTGCTGGACTCGATCCATTACTAGGGTGTGCGATCGCGCCATTTGGTGATAGTCGCAGGACATGCTGGTGGTCAGTTTGCGATACCCCACCAATAACTCCGGCACCACGGCAAATTCATACTGGGACGCAATCCGCAAATACAGATCCCAATCTTCACATCCCTGGGCCTTTTGCGATCGCAATTCACTATCGTATAACCCTACCTGCTCCAAACAACTACGC
Organism: Leptolyngbyaceae cyanobacterium; assembly: GCA_035284985.1. Lineage (GTDB taxonomy): Bacteria > Cyanobacteriota > Cyanobacteriia > CAKZMO01 > CAKZMO01 > JAAHGY01. Next base: position 1,793 of record JAYKIC010000609.1, on the reverse strand, counting down.
CGCATCATCGACGCGCTGGCATTGCCTAAAAAGTTATGGCAAATCAGCGTGTTGTAAACATTGCCTTGAATATTGGAAGCACGGAATCCCCCCAGTAATTCACCCCGTTCATCAATATCCACTGACCAGGAATACACTAACCCTATATGGGGCGATCCCTGCTGAAAACACTGCACCTGCCGTTCCAGATTTGCAGGATACCAGATATCGTCAGCATCAACAGGAGCGATAAATTCTCCCTGGGCATGGGTGATGGCTAAATTCCGTGCCGCTGCCACTCCCCCATTGGGTTGTTGTAATAATTTAACGCGACCATCAGACGCAATGATCTGACGAACAAGATTGACCGTATTATCTTGTGATCCGTCATCCACCACAATCACTTCAATATGGCGATAAGTTTGGGTAATTACCGATTGCAATGTTTGAGCTATAAATGCCTCAGCATTGTAGGCCGGAATAATAACCGAAACCAGCGGATCATTAACCATGGGATCATTGGGTTGTGTCATAGTCCTAGTTAGTTCTAGTTAAGGCGATCGCTAGGCTGTTCAAAGGGTAAAACGACATAATTGGCAATCCCACCCATAGCTTGGGTGATGGCAACCCCACTGACTTAATTTATACAGAGGAGGAAACAATAGGATTATTGCTATCCGTATCAGTCGTTTGTATTGAATCAGAAAGACGAGGCTGTTGACGTTGCTCCCACTCACTATTGGTAAAGTTCTCGTGATAAGAGCGCTCTACATTGACAGTCCAAAGATCATGATCTTCTCCTAAAATATTTTTAGCAGCAAGAATTGCCGTTAGCATCGAATGATCCTGATTATTATAGCGGTGCATTCCGTTTCGTCCCACAGTCTGCAAATTCTCAAACGTTTTGATGTAATCTTCTAAAACTTTCAGATGTTGCCGATACTCACCGTCATAGACAGGATAAGCCTTGAGTTGACGAATAATACACCCATCTTCGATATCTTCAAACTTTACGTTCAAACCAAGACTGGAAATTTCCTGGGAAGCGAGATGAATTAATGCCTGGTCATTCATTTCCCAAAGATCATCTCCTTGGCTGCAAAAGTACTCCATTCCCAAGCAGGTTTTACTCACGTCAGGAACCATTTCAGGACTCCAATTTTTGAAGTTTTGAATTCGCCCTACACGAAACTCAGGACTGTGAATATAGAGCCAATTATCAGGGAAAAGATTCTCCTTATTGATAATCAAAGACACGATCAAAAAATCTCGGTATTTCAACCCCTGTGCTGCGGTCAGCACCTCATCCGGTGGTTGAGGATGCAGGCGTTTTACCAAGGCAGCAATCGGCATAGAGTTAATGAAATTATCCCCAGTCAGCTCTAAGTTCTGTTCTCCCTGCTTGGCTATAACCTTGGTAATTCGATTGCCTTCCCGTTCAACACGAGTCACCTCTGTATGAAGATGAACCGGGGAACCAAATTCATCCAGGAGTTGTTGGCAACGTTCCCACATCATGCCTGGACCCAAGCGCGGATAGTCAAACGTTTTAATCAAGCTCTTAGCATTTTTACTACCAAATACCGCATTTATCACTGCCGCTTTCAGAGATAAATTCTGAATCCGCTGGGCGGCCCAATCAGCCCGGATCTTATCACAGGGAATTCCCCAAACCTTTTCTGTATAGGTGGGTCTCCTGACTTTCTGGTGGAAAAAGTTCATGGAGATACAAAATTCTATGAACCGTATCTCAGAAATCCCCTTGAATAAAGGGTTACAGTTATGATAAGTCAGACTTATAATCATAAACCCAG
>JAYKIC010000608.1:0-7825 GCA_035284985.1 Leptolyngbyaceae cyanobacterium | reverse complement strand
GCCCGATCCGACCCTAGCTTTAACCATGGATGGGAAAGAACAGCCTCGATCGCCCCAGTCCTATAATCCCTTGCCCCCCAAGTTGTCATCCCCCTCTGATGCGGTGGTTAATTTCCCTACTCCGTTGCCTCGGCCTCATCCACCTAGTCAGTCCCTCGATTTGCCCTCTTTTTTGCAGACGGATGGCGATCGCCCCCCTAGTCCATTAGCGATCGCTATTGGTCAAGTCATGGGATTGTCCCTCCTACCATCGGCACCCAAAACGGTTGATGGGGCGACATCGCAGACCGGGAGTCCCCTAGCCGATCAAACCATGGCAGAGACTGGGCGCGATCGCCGTGCCGCAGACGCTACCGCAAAGCCCATCTCGTCAAACGCAGACACGATGGGGAATCCTTTTGGTGAACTGTCCTGGGATGTGCTGGAAGAAACCAATGACACAGACCATGATCCAGTCTTTCATCCAACCCAAGAAACTAGGGCCATACCGCTGCGAGGTTTGCCATCGCCCCAACCCGACGTTGGCCCAGCCCAACCATTGCAGCCATTGCCCCAGCACCTGTCCATCCCTACGCCGATCATTCAACTCCCGGATCAGGATTTGGTGGCAGGTCATCCTGTACGGTTGACCGTTACCTTACCCGTACCCAACGAGATCAAAGCCATGGCAGCTAGGACCGGAGCAACCCGAACTCAGTCTGCCCTGCCCCTCATTTTTGTCAAACTGTGGGTGCAGGATCGTCAGACTCGTTCAATTTTGGATGGTCCTCGCTGGCTAGTGGATTTTGTCAACAATAATCAGGGAAATTTAGAGTCTATGACCCAACTAGTGTTGCCGATTGGTTGCATGGAAGTGAGTGTGGAGGCGATCGCGGTAGAACTACTCACCCAACGGGAAAGCAACAAAATGACCTTGCATCGGACCGTATCTCCTGCGGCACTGCCGTCCCATCTGGCTAACTTTAACCTAGATGATCTCAACTAGTGCTTCCAACTAGCACCGTTTTATACCTGTTTAGCGTTTTTTCGGTGCTAGTTGATCCCCAATTACAGCCGATCGGCGATCGCCAACAGCAGTTTTTTCAACTGTTGGCGTAATGTTAGTTCACCTTTGGCCACCGTTGCGCCAAACTTCGCGGCCCGGGGGTAGGGTTCAGCGCTACCCTCGACAGTGGCTTCGGTGTAACCGGATTTCACTTTGGTTTTGGTGTTGGCATAGCTAGAACGAGCGCTTTCGACCTCTTGCTTGAGATTGATGTAGCGATCGCCATACTGGCTTTGTTCCAGCTTGGTATCCACCTGCTTGGCGGCTGTCACGGCCCGATTTGCGACTTGCTTGAGTTTGGGTAAATATTCTTGGTCAAACTGTTCAGCCAGCTTATTAAGGCGCGATCGCCATTGGGGAATGTTGTCAGAACTCATAGGAAGAATATGGGATAGGGATGCAAAATTGTGACCATTAATAGGTTAAGAGAACCCTAGAATCTCTTGGAGAGTCTAGCCTAATGTCAGCAGGATAGCCCATGACCCTGCAACCGCTTGCCTGTCACCCATTTATTTTCACAAAGTCTATTCCCTACAGCCAGTGCGGATTTCTCCCCTAATTTCTTCCCTAGGAAGGTTCCTCCTCCGTATCACCCCGTAGAACAGCGATTCTCGCCTTGTCAGCGCGATCGGCAGCTTCTGTCATCACCGTGTCTAAACTTTCTAAGACCTCACCGGGGTGTTTTTCCAACACCTTGATGGATAGGGACACTCGCCGCTTGGCATCATCAATACCAATAATCATCGCCTTTACGGCCTGTCCAACTTGAAAAATAGATTCTAACGAAGAGACGTAATTTTTACTCACTTGGTTAATGTGAAGTAACCCCGTCACGCCATCAAAATCCACAAAAACTCCAAAGGGCTTGATGCCAGAAATTCGACCGCTGACCAGTTGTCCCACCTCTAGCTGGGTCAAGCTGGCGGCTTGACTGGCAAGGCGTTGGGACAACACTAGGCGGCGGCGCTCAGGGTCCACTTCCAGGAGGCTAACTGTTAAGATTTTGCCCACCAGGGTATCCAAGCCATCCCGGTCGATGAGGTGCGATCGCGGCACAAAGCCCCGCAAACCTTGAGCATCAACAGTTACACCACCTTTGTTAACCCCGCTGACTCGAACGTCAATCGTGGCCTCCGTATTTTGCATTCCTTCAAACTGCTGCCACATTCGCTTAATTTCTAATTGGCGAATAGACAGCGTAACTTGGCCTTCGGCGTTCTGCTCCCGAATAATCAGAAAGTCGCGCTCTTCTCCCACAGGCAGATCTTTCGACAGATCCACCGATCGCTTTAGGGATGCCTCATCATTGGGCAAATAGGCAGCCGCTTTACCGCCAATATCTATATAGATGCCATCAGATTCATGGCTATGCACGGTACCTTGAACAACCTGACCCCGCTGAAAAGCGTAATCATGTTGTTCAAGGGCTTTTTCAAAATCATCTGAGGAAAAGGACAAACCGACCTCCCAGGAACATGGTGAACTCTGGTGTTGCGCTAAAACTACAAGTGCTTACACGAGCAACCTGCCTAGGCAAACAATATGCGCCAATCCAAATAGAACGCATGGGATTCCAAGTCATCAGCAATCATACACCTCATTGGTCATTTCCAGTAGGTTTTTCAAGCTGATGTGGAGTGTTCCTGTCTACTTTATCGTAGGAATTGGCTTCACCCTACTGCCTTTTGAAATAAGTTAACTTGTGCAACCGTCCCTAGGGGATCGGCGATGGTTCCTAGGCCAATTGTTGAAAAAGGGTTTGCACTTGGGTCCAAGCATCAGCAGCGGCGATCGCGTTATAACTGCCCCGCTGGTCACAGAAAAAGCCGTGGTCTGCATCTGCGTAGCGAAAAATTCGGTGATTCACCCGGTGCTGCTGCAAGGCTTCCTCAATGGCATCCACTTGGTCGGGGGGAATACTCTGGTCTGCCATGCCAAAAAAACCGTACAAGGTGCCGGAAATTGCCCCGGTATGGATCAAGGTTGGTTCGCCGTCACCGGGACACCAGGTGGTAATGCCAGCTCCGTAGAATGAGGCCGTTGCCTTGATATCGGGCAAGGTGGCCGCTAAGTAGGCTACATGACCGCCAAAACAGAAGCCAATGCAACCGATGGCGGCTGGATTCACTCCAGGATTTGTTTTCAAGTGGTCAATGGCGGTTTGGATATCGGCCAACAATTCATCTGCCTTGGTCTGCTGTTTATACTGTCGCCCCAGGGTGATGCTGTCCGGGTCGTAGCCTGTTTCAAATCCAGGGGCTAGGCGTTGGTAAAGGGCGGGGGCGATCGCCACATAACCCAGTTTGGCAAGGCGATCGGTAACATTGCGGATGTGGGCATTCACGCCAAAAATTTCTTGTAGCACGACAATGCCGGGTACAGGGGCATCTGCCCTAGCGGTAGTCGGCTGGGCTTGGTAGGCGGCGATCGCTACAGCGTCCCCTTGTAAGGTAATGGCACGGGTTGTGATGTCGGTGGTGTCAGTCATAAGTCAAAACGGGCAGGAAAAAGGATCTTCGCTGATCTCAGGCTATCCGAAGACTATCTGAAGACCATCCGCAAACCAAAGATACGGCATTACTATCCCCCGGAATTCTCCCCCGGTCAAGGGCTAACCCCCAGCCCTTTAATATCAAATAATATCAACATTTGTAGACATAATTAACAGACAGACCAATCTCATTTGGCCCTTTGGTGGCTAGAATGGGCGAATGTTATGATGTATCGTGCCTTGCATCTTGTTTGATTGAGGATATATCCGTGAGTCCAGAAACCCTACTCCAATCTCCCCCTGTTTCATCGGTGTCAAATGCGGCGTTCAGTCAGGACGCATTTGACCGGACTGTGATGACTACCTACGGGCGTTTTCCCATTGCCCTAGAGCGGGGATCGGGGTGCCGCGTTTGGGATATTGACGGGAAGGAGTACCTGGACTTTGTGGCGGGGATTGCTACCTGCACCCTGGGCCATGCCCATCCCATCATGGTGGAAACGGTAACGCAACAAATGCAAACCTTGCACCATGTTTCCAACCTTTACTATGTGCCGCAGCAGGGAGCCTTAGCCCAATGGCTGACCCGTCATTCCTGTGCCGATCGCGCTTTTTTCTGCAATTCGGGGGCGGAGGCCAATGAAGCAGCGATTAAACTAGCTCGCAAGTATGCCCACACGGTCCGCAACATTGCCGACCCGATCATCATCACGGCCAACGCTAGTTTTCATGGCCGAACTTTGGCGACGATTACTGCTACGGGTCAGCCCAAGTATCAAAAGAATTTTTCGCCCCTAGTACCAGGGTTCCACTACGTACCCTATAACGATTTGGCCGCACTGGAGGCGGCGATCGCCACCCTGGATCAAGATGGTCCCCGTGTGGCAGCGATCATGCTAGAGCCGTTGCAGGGAGAAGGGGGGGTAAATCCGGGCGATCATGCCTACTTCCAGCGCATCCGCCAACTTTGTACCGAGAAGGATATTGTGTTGATCCTGGACGAAGTGCAAGCAGGCATGGGCCGCACCGGGTGCTACTGGGGCCATGAAATGCTAGACATTGAAGCCGATGTATTCACCTCCGCCAAGGGACTAGGGGGTGGGGTTCCCATTGGGGCCATGCTGTGCAAGGAAAAATTTGCAGTCTTCCAACCGGGAGATCATGCCAGTACCTATGGCGGCAATCCCTTTGTTTGCGCGGTGGCCTTAGCGGTGTGCCAAACCTTGGAACGGGAGAATATTCTGGCCAATGTGCGCGATCGCGGTGAGCAACTACGGGCAGGCTTGCAAGGGTTAATTGATGCCAATCCTGGGGTCTTTTCCTTAGTGCGGGGTTGGGGCTTAATTAACGGTTTGGTGTTAAGTCCTGAAACTGAATTAACCTCCATCGAAATCGTTAAGGTGGCGATGGAAAATGGCTTGCTCTTAGTTCCCGCTGGTCCCAAGGTGGTGCGATTGGTGCCGCCACTCATTGTGTCGGCGGCGGAGGTGGATGGGGCGATCGCCATCGTCCAGAAAACCCTCGCCCAATTGTTATAGGTTCCAACCGGATTCAAACAATTCTCCCCTACCCAACGGCTATTGCCCTGTCTCCGGCTGGGCAACCCGGTAGGAAACTCTGGCTCCAGTTCAAGCACGAGGCAGAGCCTCTGGATGGGCTTCCCAGCGAGACGCTGGGAAGCAGAGAACACAAGTTATACCGCCGTCAGGTAGTCACGCATGGTGTGGCGCTGATCCCGAATCTTTTTGAGAGCCGCTTTCTCAATTTGGCGCACCCGTTCGCGGTTAATATTCAAACGTTCGCCAATCTTGGCCAAACTCATGCGCTTCCCTCCATCTAGCCCGAAGTGAAGGGAGAGTACCTCCTGTTGCTGTGAGGGCAAGTCATCTAACATTTCCGAGAGTTCAGCATACATGGCGATCCGGGCGGCATAATCCTCCGGAGATACGCCATCATCCTCAATCATTTCGCCAAGTTCGGTATCCTGCTCATCCCCTAATCGCTGGTCCAATGACAACGGCTGGCGCGAATAGCTAAGATAGTCCCGAATTTTCTCTGGGGTCAGATCCAGTTCTGCTGCAATTTCATCCAAAGTAGCCACCCGTCCTAGCTGCTGGGCCAATTGTCGCTGTACCTTTTTCACCTTGTTGAGCTTTTCGTGAATATGAATGGGCAAGCGAATCGCACGGCTCTTCTCAGCGATCGCCCTAGTCATGGCCTGTCGAATCCACCAGTAGGCATAGGTCGAGAAGCGGTAGCCTTTGGCGGGATCAAACCGATCCACCCCTCGCTGTAACCCAATCGTTCCCTCTTGGATCAAATCCATCATTTCCACATTGCGCTTGATGTACTTCTTGGCAATAGACACCACTAAACGCAGGTTAGCTTCCACCATCTTGTGTCTAGCTCGCTGTCCCGCCTTGAGAGCCGTTTGCAAAGCCTCCACCGTCACCTCAGCCGCCTCAGCCCACTCCGATAGGGATGGCTCATGCCCCAGAGCTTCCTCGACTTGGATTTTGGCCTCTTCTAACTTGACCAATTTCTGGACGGCCTTGCCGTAGATAATCTCTTGCTCATGGGACAGCAGGGGGACTCGACCAATTTCCTTGAGGTAGGTGCTGACTAAGTTTGTATCAAATTTTGAGGTTGCCATAATTTTATAAATCCCCGGTTATATGTAAGATGGGCGGAAAGTCGTCAGATGGAAAGTGAATGGTTGCCGAACCAATAAGAAATTAAAGGGCACATAGGATGACTGGTGCCAAACTGTCAAGTGAATGTATGGATAACGCTTCTCAACGGGACAACAGCGGGAGCCACTTGACCTAGACCTAAATAAGCGATGAAACTGAAGCCCTGCACGAATTTCGGCATCTATGTCTGACACCATTCACACGGCTACAGATGAATCTCGGACCATGCAGCCAAAGACATCAATGACTTCAGGATTATTACGCTTCTTCTTAAGTTTAAAGCCTAACGTTAATAAATGTAAAGTTTAATGAGAAACTATCCAAGATCGGAAATCCGTAGTAAGAGGGATCGGTCAGGGGGACTGGGTAGCCAAAAACATTGATATTGCCAATAGATCACGACAGCATATTACAGTTTTGCCTTCTGCCTGCTTGGCTTAAGCTGAGTAGTTATTGTTAATGTGATTTTTACAAAAGTTAATTTTAAGGGTTCAGGCCAAATGATGGGTGGCGATCGCCCCATAGAAGATACTTGACCTCACGGGAATAAACGGGTTAGTATTTTTCTGTTCATTGGTAACATTACGTGAACTAAATTACTTGAATTAAGTTTTTATTGTCCTATGGGCGATCGCCAGCAGCACTCTCTTCAATTGACTGACTTAGGGCCACAGGTTCTAAGCCTAAGTCTGCTGCTCCTGCGCCTTGGGCGCAGCTAATTTGACATATATTCATGTACATATTTTTGGCAACGCTGGGATAGCCGTTTCTCGCTATTGCTAAGCCGTAGTCTTAATCCTGGTTCTCAGCGTTTTGCAGAGAATGGCTCAGAGGTCTTGTCTTATGCTTGGGCTGGAGCCAGAGGCTCCTAGAAAAGCGCCCAGCCGGAGGCTAGGGGCGAGAACTTGACGAGAACTTCGGTGGCTAGAAGCAAGAATGCTAGAGACGGGTTGCCAAACCGACCTAGTTCATAAGTTTTTCCTAAAAATTCAATCATTGCACTCATCATCGGAGACCTACGATTATGTTGAATTACCCTGCTCAGAAATATCGGCCGTTTCAACCTGTGGATTTGCCCGATCGCACTTGGCCGACGAAATCAATCACCCATCCCCCAGTGTGGCTCAGTACGGATTTGCGCGACGGCAACCAGGCATTGATTGAGCCGATGAATGGCGATCGCAAACAACAAATGTTCGATATGTTGGTGGCGATCGGGTTTAAGGAAATTGAAGTATCCTTTCCCGCCGCATCCCAGACCGACTTTGATTTTGTTCGCCGCTTAATCGAAGCGGACCACATCCCCGATGACGTAACCATTCAAGTGCTGACTCAGTGCCGGGAACACCTGATTCGTCGCACATTCGAGTCCCTCAAAGGGGCAAAACGAGCCATCGTTCACATTTACAATTCCACCTCACCCGTTTTTCGAGAAACTGTATTTCGCTCCGATCGGGCTGGTACCATTGCCATGGCCGTAGCAGCGGCCCAATTGTGTAACGAGTTGGCGGCAGCGGCCCCAGAAACGGAGTGGCGGTTCCAGTATTCCCCCGAAAACTTTACCTTGACCGTGTTGGTTTTTGGGGGTGTTTTGTG
>JAYKIC010000607.1:0-8501 GCA_035284985.1 Leptolyngbyaceae cyanobacterium | reverse complement strand
TCCACAGTTTCAGACTGTTGTTGTACCAGGTTCCCTTGCTGGGCGATCGCGGCCTCCAAATTGGCTACCTGCGCCTCCAACTGACTGATCTCATCCGCCAATTGGTTACGCCCCTGCTCCACCTGATTCACCAACGGCCCAAAATCAAACATGGACTCCGCACCACTCGGCATGGGCAAGCCTTGACGGCGAGCCAACACCACCTCATACTTTAATAAAACCGCCTGACGTTCCTGAACATTCCGCCGCTGCCCCACAAGCGTCTCATTCAGCATCCGATAACTTTCCTGCTCGTCATGCAGCTCTGTTTCCAATTGCAACCGATCATACTCACTCGCAGCGGCAATCTTCTGTTGGAGTTCATCAATATCCTGCTGCTGAGCGTTCAATTCCTCTTCCTGACTGCTAACAAAACGAGCATTTTTCTCCAAATCATTCTTCAAATCCTGAACCGTAGCCTGGAGTTGCTCAATCGGCATCTGCTCCAACGCATCCACATCAACGACAGTAGCACCACTATCTCCATCCGTAGCACCAGTATACTGACTCAGCATTTGCTGTAACGCCTCCTGACGTTCGGCATTAGCAATTAGCGTCGTCAATAACCCCCGTTTCAGGTTGACCAAATCCTGCTGACTATTCAATTCGGCTTGGGCCTTAACCCACGCATCCCGCAAAGAATGCCACTCATCCCAGGACACCCCCCCGCCCCCCTGGGCGAGTTCAGCCTGTAACTGACTTTCAGCCTGTCGTTCGGCTTCTAGCCGAGTCCAATACTGGTCCAGGGTATCCTGCTGCTGTCCCAAAAGAATCTGAGCCTGAGCCAATATATCGGCTATAGACTGGGTAGGCAAGGGTTGACTCGCAATTTGCCCCAACAAATCATTTAGTTGTTGGGACTGCTCTAGATCCAACCCATTGGACTGATTAGCATCCCCTTGCTGCTCTTCAAAGCGCTGCCGTTCTCCATTCAGTTGTGCCCATGCACCTTCTAGCTCTTGGCTTTTACGACTGAAATCCTCTTGAAGCTTATCAACCTCAGCCTTAGCCGCTTCAACCTCTTGACGTTGAGCCTCCAACTTGGCCAGCTCAGATTCAACCTCCTGAACTTGCTCTTGCCGAATTTCCAATTCCATTTCTCGGCGGTTTAACTCTTGGCTCTGATATGTGAGCGACTGTTTCCACTGCTCAATATCTTCTTCCTGAGTCTTAAACTTTTCTTGCAGCTTTGAAAAATTCTGCAATATTCCTACAAGTTGCTTTCCCGCTTCAGTGTAGCGTTGAACGCTGCGATTACCGCTCAAATCGACTAAAACCAGCGCACCAGCATTATACGGAACGTCATCTGGAGCCGGAATTATCTCTTCGCCTACCGCACTCCAGCTATATTCTGCACGTTGACAGGCCAGTAATCTAAACTCGGCTTTGCCACTCCCAAACGCTCTTGTTTTCTTCTGCACTTCAGCTAGATACAGCACACTGACAATCCTCTTCCTACAGTTTTGGGCATTTTTTCAGGTGGTGGATGACTCAAAATCAGACAAATTAGCCAACTACGTTACTAATCCCCATCAGTGGACCCAGTAGCAACGAGTGGAGAGGTGCTTTTCACGAGGTACCGACTGCTCATCTGTCATCAACGCTCCATCGCTTAACGATATTTACACCCAGATTTCGCCTTTTGGCTCTACTGCTTCAATAATAGTAACTAAAGACCGAAAATATTTGCAGCTTCTTCTTGGAGTAATTTATAACTCGACTGACATGACATCCAACCCCCCAAAACAGCAAACAGGATATTTTTACCCCAATAGAATACCCTGCTTTCATCAAGGAGGGGGGAATAATCTTCGTAACCCAGAGAAATTTAGTCGAATGCCATTATCTTGTCCCATTTCCATCCCAGTTAGCAATTATCCTTACAAGGGCATCACTGCTCTTTACTTCTGATGGCCAAAGACTTTGTCGGCAGAAATGCCCCTACAGGTCTTTACTGTTCCATACTGTTCCATAGTTTGAGCGCCTCACTCCCAATCTACCCATTCGCCAAATTTTACTCGCCGGACTATGCTATCACTGTACACAGTGGATCGTGTCCATGATGAGTTGGGCAGAGAGTACGTCGGGTACGCAATGAACTGAGGGACTAGGTAAAACCTGGATATAACGGTCATAAACAAGATAACCGTGGCTATCTAGAGTGGAACCGTGGCTCCGCACTTCTAAATGTCACCCTGGTACATCAAAAATAACCTAAAAATCTTCATTCTGGGGGTTGCTGATATCTATAGCTGATAAAGGCCATGTTTTATTAAAGGGTCAGTTCTTGGAACAAAGGATACATAAGATTACAGATAGCTAATTCGTTAGATTAGGCCATTTTATTGCAGACACACCGACTGATTCGTTGAGTCAAGTTAGTCGGTGGGAGTTATTATACTAGCTGCGCTACTACCAACCATTACACCGATGATCAGCTCTAGGAGGTTGAATCTCAACCTTATAGCAGTGTCAGGAATCCAGCCGTTCGTAGGGATTATCAAACATCGATGAGGGCAGGCAGGGGATGACAAGAGACAGATGGTTATGCACACAGCAAAGACAGCAAAGGATGTTGATTTAGATGCAGGGTGAGCTAAGTGAAATTGATATCCGGAGCATATTTCAACTTATTGAACTCGGCCAGCGCACGGGGGAGTTGTTTGTGGAAGCTTATTCTGCCCAAACAGGCTCACAGGGTATGGACCGATTTATTTCTGACAGTTCATTTCTCCCAAACTCTGCCCTGCCCCAGCCAAGTCCTGTAGCTTCATGGTTTGTGTTTTTTGTTCATGGCCAAATTATCTACAGTTCTGATAACAGTAATAACTTGCAACGATTACGGGATTATCTTCGGCGATACGATCGCGCCCATTGCTTGGATGAGATCAGTGCCCCGGCGATCGCCACCATCAACGCACCAGAATACGGCCATTTGTGGTCACTCATTGAGAAAAAACACCTCCTACCTCAACACGGTAAGGCCATTGTGGAAGGCATGATCCGGGAAACCCTATTTGACCTACTAGGTCTACACCAAGGCTCATTCATTTTTGAAACCAGTGCCCCCCTATCTCCCCCCCTCGTCAACGTTGAATTTTCCTCCCTCGTCGGCGATATCATGAAACAAGTCCAAGCCTGGAAACAGCTCCATCCCCACATTCAATCCCCTGAGCAATGCCCTTCCATTGACAATCACCTTCCCCTACGTACAGCACTCAAGCCCAGCACCTACGAAACCCTCAAACAGTGGACGGAGAATTATGCCTCCATCCGTCAACTAGCTCGCTATCTCAACCGTGATGTGTTGTCCGTTGCCAAAGCCCTCTATCCCTACGTACGCCAGGGAATAGTACAGCTATCTCCCCCCAAATACACGAGTAGCATCACCTCCGCCCCCTCAGACAAATTTAGCAACCAATCACCGCCCCGAATTGTTTGTATTGATGATGGTGTGGCCTGTCGGCAAACCGTAGAAGCCATGTTGCAACCCCACGGCTACAGTGTTACTACCATTGCCCACCCTTTAGATGCCCTCAAAGCAGTCTTTCAGGTCAAACCCCACCTCATTCTTTGTGATATCGCCATGCCTGAATTAAATGGGTATGAACTCTGTGCAATGTTGCGAAAAGCTACAGCTTTTCGACAAACTCCCATCGTAATGCTAACAGGTAAGGATGGATTCATTGATCGGGTCAAGGCTCGTATGGTTAGAGCAAACGACTACCTTACGAAGCCATTTAGCGATCAAGAGTTATTCACCGTTGTCGAACGTTATATAAGGAGAGATGCTTTTTTGTTATCAGATATTCCCAATCCCCCCAACCCCGGCTATGCGACAGTCCCAGACCATCCCGTTGTCGCCAGCGATCCTTCCCCAGCCCTCCCTCCAGATTCTTACCCTTCCTGATCCCTCACCGGATCTCATGGCGGAAAGAATACTCACTTCTCGTTTATCCTGTGGTAAAGCCTTAATCTAGAATGATAAGTAGTTGTTCCTATTCTTGATATAAGGCATTCAAGCGGGGGAGAATGTGGCGCATAATATAGCAGTGGAGTCGGAAAAGATGATATGAGGATTTCATCTTTTTTCAATTTACTGAGTTGCCCTTGAGTTGAACAACCATGGCCTTTAAAGTGACTGTGTATCTTTCCCGTAAAATTTTCGGATGGTAGGTAGGAGAGGATGAGTACAGTTTTAGTAGTAGAAGATAGCGTAGCTCAGCGGGAAATGATTACGGGGTTGCTGAGGGAAAATGGGTTAACAGTTGCTGTAGCCAGCGATGGCGTTGAGGCCCTAGAACACATCCAAGGTGCTCGTCCAGACTTGGTAATTTTGGATATTGTCATGCCCCGGATGAATGGCTACGAAGTTTGTCGGCGGCTCAAAGCCGATCCGGATACTCAAGACGTTCCAGTGGTAATGTGTTCATCCAAAGGTGAGGAATTTGATCGATATTGGGGCATGAAGCAAGGCGCAGATGCCTATATTGCAAAACCCTTTCAAGCAAGAGAGCTAGTGGGAACGGTGAAGCAACTATTACGAGGATAATGTTTGGATTGATTAAGGTTTTGGTTTCTAAAGACGCAGAAAGTTTATGTTAGGGCAACTGTCATGATCGGTAATCCGGATTTTCTTACAGGCAAAGGGCAAGAACAAGTTCCCGAATTTCAGGAGCTGGAAAGTCCGGAAGGCGAGTTGCATCTACGGTTTTTATGTACCTCCGGTGAGGAGTTTGCCCTACCAGCCGTTGGGATCAAGGAGGTCATTGAGCCATCTCCTGACCGAATTACCGCGATACCGAATATTTCCCCCTTACTTTTGGGTACGCTCAATGTGCGAGGTCGGGTAATTTGGGTCGCTGATTTGGGGCAGTTTTTAGGAAATCCTGCGCCGCTGACGACAGATCGTTCGGAAATACCCGTAATAGCCGTGGAGGATCAAGACATTATGCTTGGGCTAGCGGTAGACCATATCATTGGCATGGATTGGCTCAATATTGACGATGTTCAGGTGCCAAGAAATGCGCCTGATAGTATGGCTCCTTTTATTAGAGGAGAATGGCTTGTGGGGCACGAGAGCGATCAAGTCTTGTGGTTGCTGGATCAGGTGGCTATCCTGCGTTCAGCACGATGGGCAGCTTAGATGGAATGGATCGGGCACGCAGAGCATACCTGTAACCGTTGAAGAACTCGGATGAGGTTGGAGAGAGGCACATGGTGTTAGGGACTGAATACATGCAGCAATATCAAAAAGCTGAGCGCGCATACATGCAGGGTCAGTATGAGGAAGCTGCTGGCGTAATTGATCAACTAGCGAACGGTTATCCCGAAGACCTCAATGTTCAATTACTAAAGGGGCATATCTACTGCTACGGCTTGCATCAGTATGACATTGCCACAGAATCTTACACAAAAGTGTTGAATTTGACGACGGAACCAGACTATGTGGAGTATGCCAATAACGGGATTGCCTTTGCCCAGGAGCAGATGGGAGCAGGGGCAGGTGGTGGTTTTAGTGAACGGAGCGATGAATTAGACGGGTTTGATGAACCCGTTCCGGAAGAGATGGATGCAACCTTTCACCAAGAATGGCCATCGACAGAGTTGTCTGGTGGAGGGGATGAATCGTTCTTTGGGGATGGTAGCTCATCGGCGGATGAAAGCAGTTTTGATGGTGCCAGCGATTTTGATGAGAATGTATTTGCAGAGGACAATGCAGGGGTAAGCGATGGGTTAGACTTTGGGGCTAACGACTTTGGGGCCGATCCAGATCAGGCGGACGAGTGGGTACCCGATGGGGGAGATGATCCGTTTGCCAATCCCTTTGCCTCGGAGGAAGAGGGAGCATTTGCCGATGAAGCATTTTCTGATTTTGAGACAGAGGGAAATCCGTTTGGCAACGATGATCCGTTTCAATCCAATGATTCTTTTCAGGCGGACGATCCCTTTCAGGCTAGTGAGGTTGTCTTTAGCGACGATTCTTCTTTCGCTGAGTCTAGCCCAGCTTCAGCGGGTTCGCTGGATGATGAAGTATTTGATGATAATTCCTTTGATAATGCTGCCTTTGGGGATGACTCAGGTTTCTCCGATGACCTGTCAGGGTTGGATGAAGTCGCAGAGGAATCATTTGATCCAGCAATGGATACGGATTGGCAAAATCAGGCCAATGCGCTATCCCCAGAACAAGCCATTTCTCAGCCATCTCTGACTAGTCCCCCCCCCTTCTCTGATTTGGCATCAGAAGAAGAAACCTTGTTTATGATGCCAGGGCCGGATGGATTGGATGCGGATGAGACCTCAACTTATGAGGATGGCTATGGCTATGAACCAGATGCTGCTTTTGAGGCAGCCCCGTCTACTGGAGGGTTTGCATCCCAGGATACAACCTTTGCGTTTGCGGAGGGCAATGGTTTTGATGGCGATCGCTCCGGAAGCTTTGGAGAAGAAGACTTCGGCTCAACAAACGATTTCGATTCACCGTCGAGTGAGCCAAGCTTAGACGACACCGCAACAGGCAACATTCAGTCTGGCAATAGTTTTGACTTTCTCAATGAGTTTGACGAATTTGATGATGTTGGCAACTTACCTGATTTTGATCTAAGCGACAGTTCAGCGGACTTCAGTACGCCCGCGATGGACTCGGAAATGATGGAAACGCCTCGGTCTGCGAACTCAGGAAGTGCAGCAGATATGGGGTTTGACTCAGAGGATTTCAGTTCCAGTCAAACCTTGACCCAGGATGATGACATGTTCAGCTTTTCTCCATCATCCGGTCGGATACCCGCATTTGCTAAAGCCAGTACCCAGCCAATCGAACGGGAGGTTTCCATCAAGCAAGGTCTGTTAGCCCCCCTCGAAAACGCACCCATGCCCACCAAAAAGTTATGGGTAGCTCTGGCCACTGGGGTGGCCTCTGGCCTTGCCGTGGTATTAGTCGGGCAAGGTTTTACCCGTGTCCTACCAGGGACAAAACCAGCAACCCTAGCCCAAACTGGATTAATGGCTGTTGCGGCGGGTTTAGTGGGTGGTGGAACCTCTTGGGTGGTTTGCAATGGTGCATATCGTTCAGCGGACAAGACAGTGCAAGAATTGCGGCATCAGTTCGAGACGGTGTCTCAAGGCAACCTCAGTGCCCGATCAGCCATCTTTTCTGAGGATGAATTTGGCCAGTTGGCGGCTGAATTTAACCAAATGGCCCGAGTGATTTTGACGACCACCAGTGAGGCTCAACGCAAGGCTGAAGAACAAGAACAGGCGAAAGAGGATTTGCAGCGGCAGGTGATTCGCTTGCTGGACGATGTGGAAGGAGCAGCGCGGGGAGATTTGACCGTGCAGGCGGAGGTGACAGCGGACGTGCTAGGGGCAGTGGCCGACTCGTTCAACCTGACGATTCAGAATCTACGGGAAATTGTTGAACAGGTGAAAATAGCTGCTCGTCAAGTAAGCAAGGGGTCAACGGAGAACGAGATGTTTGCGCGATCGCTCTCTTCCGATGCTCTGCGACAAGCTGAAGAATTGGCCGTAACCCTCAACTCCGTGCAAGTGATGACCAATTCGATTCAGCGGGTGGCCGAAAGTGCCCGTGAAGCCGAGGAAGTAGCCCGTTCTGCCTCGGCTACCGCCCTCCGGGGTGGGGAGGCGGTTGAAAAAACTGTGTCCGGTATTTTGGAAATTCGAGAAACCGTGGCGGAAACGACCCGGAAGGTAAAGCGGCTGGCGGAATCATCCCAGGAAATTTCCAAAATTGTGGCCTTGATTTCTCAGATTGCCTCTCGAACTAACCTCCTTGCCTTAAACGCTAGTATTGAAGCGGCACGGGCTGGGGAAGCGGGACGAGGCTTTGCAATTGTAGCCGATGAAGTCCGCCAGTTAGCCGACCGAGCTGCGAAAGCATCCAAAGAAATTGAGCAAATCGTACTGCAAATTCAAAGTGAAACCGGATCAGTAATGACGGCCATGGAGGAAGGGACGCAGCAAGTTATTGAAGGAACCCGATTGGCAGAACAGGCTAAGCGATCCCTGGAAGATATTATTCAGGTATCCAACCGGATTGACACCTTGGTCCGTTCCATTACCGCCGATACGGTTGAGCAAACTGAGACCTCCCGTGCGGTGGCTCAAGTTATGCAATCCGTAGAATTGACGGCTCAAGAAACATCCCAGGAAGCCCAACGGGTGTCTGGTTCCCTGCAAAACCAGGTAGGGGTTGCCCGTGAGTTATTGAACTCAGTGGAACGATTTAAGGTAGATGTCTCCGAAGCTCGATAGAATGCTAGCGTTCGCCTGTTCTGTGCCTCAGGTTGCCTCTATCCATGGTGAATTCCGGCACACTGTCATTGCCCATGACTTACCACAAAATGCTAATGGGGAAATCAACAAATTAATACAAGTTTGTCACTTTAGAACACACTTTGGGTATGTTGAACACAGCGAGATTAAGTGTAAATTGAGTCTAGGCT
>JAYKIC010000606.1:0-14532 GCA_035284985.1 Leptolyngbyaceae cyanobacterium | reverse complement strand
GTTGAAGCTTTTCTCAATTCACTCAAGGTACGCTCTTCTTCTGTATTAAGGACGACCCGTAAGGGAGCTGGCATCTTGAACCACTAGATACAACTTTCTATCTTAACCTTAATTCAGCCCACCTACTAAATTGACTGAGGGTTAAGTTTCAGGTTCGACTCAGGATGGCTCATTGGCTACGGAGTTAGATAACGCGGACATTAAACAGGCTCATCCTGAAGAAATTGAACTAACCAGTTTTTAACTTTCCAGGTGGCCAGACAGTCATCTTCGTTGTAACTGAGCAATAGATCAAGGTAGGTGCGATCGCCCGTTTCTAGCCATTGGTCATACCAAAAAATAGACTGGGCACCATTGGCCCCAGCCTCCCGCCATTCAAACCCCACCCAACGGGCGATCGCCTTTAGGGCATAATTTTCAATCGGCAAAGTGACAGAATGGATCACCCGATCATGTAAATCCACAAATCGGGCCAAGATCTGCTCAACGATCGCCGCTGGCGTTCCGTATGTATCCCCCAACTTTTTCACCGTCTGGGCTTCGTAGGGGCAAAAGTGGAAAACCGGAGCTGTGGGATATTGGGCCATGAGATCCAGAAACTGCTGCCAAATTTTTCCTTCTTCCCCAGGAGACTCCGCCATCAAGCCATGAAACGTTTGGGTATGGGCTTCCCGATCCACCACCACCACCCCATGCAAGTAAATTAACCCCTGTTCTGGGGCCGATTCAATGTCAAAATAAAGTTCTATCGGCGCGGTGGGTAGCCACTGATGCAGGGGGGGAGAGGGCACGGAATCAGGGGGCAGTCGCAGGGCACGGTCCTGGTAGGTGGCTTGGGCTTGGCGGACCAACTTGTGGGCTGTTTGGCGACCAAAGCCAGGAAGGGAGGCAATTGCTGGGAAGGTAGCCTGGGCTAATGCTTCAACGGTGGTGAGGTTTAGACTTTGGAGGTGGGCATAACGGCTAGGGGTGACACCTGGCAATAGGGACAGATGGGCTTCTGCTTGGGCAACACTATAGCAATGGCCAAACCAGTGACATAAATCACAGCGATTGCGGGAAATAAACACCTTGGGTTCTCGGTTGTTTTGGAGCATTTCGAGACACTGGAGCACCGCTGCTTCCATCTTGGGCAGTTGCTCTGGCAGTTTCACCGCATATCGATTGCCATGGCGCAAAATTAACCAGCTACCAGCGGGCCAACGACCTTGAATGTGGGCTAATAAGTAGGCATGGAATGTGGCCACAATTTGATAGTCTGCTTTCGGTCGCTTTCCCAGTTTGATGTCGGCTGCTAGGTAGGTCCAATCCCCCAAATGGGAGAGTCCAGGTTGACGCACCAAGAGCTTGGGGCGACTCAGAAATGTAATGGTGTCAGAATAGTGAACTTGAAGAACGGGGCGCTCAATGTAGTTGACTCCCGCCTGCATCAGCGCCAAGGTGGCCGCAAAACCAGCATCCCAATCGTGAGGGGGGGACGCTGGACGGTGGGTGGTGTAAGCGGATAAGATCTTAGCCTGGTGAACAACGCTGTCGTGCTGGAGTTTGCGGACATAATCACTGGTGGGATCACGCTTGGCCGGATCGGCGTAACGGTCTAAATAGGCTCGCCGCTGACACCGTTGGTAGTGCAATAACAACTCGTCCGTGAGCAGTGTAGTTCGTTGGGATTCCCCATGACCGTTTGGGGAATGGCTCTGGGATGACCAAGGGTTTGAATCTCGCCTCGATCCTGGGTGGTCCCAACTGCCACGGCTGCGATCGCCCTGTTCACCACAATCAGGGTCAGCCTGGGATGAATCGATTGCCTCGCTGCCAGATACTAAGTTGTGACCTGGGCTATGGTGAGCAAATGGTATGGCTATATCTCCATCACCTAATGTCGGCATAAACGGAACATGGTTGCTACATGAAATTAAGTCTGGGGCACAATTACTATCACTGTCCATTCGTTACGGTACCAATAGGGCTGCATCGTACATCGTTCAGCAATATATGGCTCGGCGTAGGAGTGTGCTACAGCAACAGCTATACGCTAACAGGGCAACACGAGTCTTTAAATTGTTGTCACCACTGGGATCAGGTTCTGCCTTACCATTGGTAGCCATACCCCAACCCGGAACCAGGGTTATCACTCCTATACCATGGCGAAACAATGGTCAATACCGAATAAAAATGATGAACTCTTGACAAATTTCGTAGTTACACCACTACCTATGACTTTACCGTGATTTGTCCGGTTTGTCTGCTATTCCCCCCCAATCCGTTGAAAGAGGATTGACAAAGCAACATTAAACACAGACGATTGGCAACAGTAGTGGTTATTTTCCATCCGTTAGCCTGATCCGTTAACCTACGCATAAATGCCAACCTACTTCTGTTTTGACCCATGATCCTTTCCCCGTCTGAATCCGATCGCCTCATCCAACAGCGTCAGCAATTTCCCGCCCTGCAAACCAAGGCGTATTTTAATTACGGTGGTCAGGGACCACTGCCTCTAGGGGCGATCGCCGCTATTACCGAGGCCCATCAGCGATTACAATCCGTGGGGCCATTTTCCTTTGCCTCCTACGTATTGACGAGTAAGGAAACTGAACTAACCAGGGAGGCGATCGCCCAGACGCTGCACGTTTCCCCCAAGACCCTCACCTTTACCGACAACGTATTGACAGGGTGCAACATTGTCCTGTGGGGATTGCCCTGGAAATCGGGCGATCACATCCTGTTGTCGGATTGTGAATACCCCGCTGTCATTGCCACGGTGCAGGAACTCCAGCGACGGTTCGGGATTGAATATTCTTTCTGTCCCTTGATGGAGACGTTGAATCAAGGTGATCCGGTTGCAGCCATGCAAGCCCATCTGAAGCCGAACACCCGACTGGTCATCCTCAGTCATGTGTTATGGAACATCGGTAAAGTCTTGCCGATGGCGGATATGGTGCAGGTTTGTCATGATGCCAAGGCGCGGGTATTGGTGGATGCGGCCCAATCCGTTGGGGTGTTACCCCTGAATTTGACGGCATTAAATGCAGATTTTTACGCCTTTACGGGTCATAAGTGGTGGTGCGGTCCTGCCGGATTAGGGGCACTGTACATTAATCCGGTTGCCTATGATGCCTTACGGCCAACGTTTATTGGCTGGCGGGGTGTGATTAAAGATGGGCAAGGGCAACCTGTGGGATTCCACGATGATGGTCAGCGGTTTGAAGTGTCTACCTACGATTTCACCTCATTGATTGCCTTGCGGGAAGCGATCGCCCTCCACCAGCAATGGGGGACGGATACAGAGCGATTTCAGCGTATCTTGGACCTAAGCGCCTACCTCTGGCAACAGTTAGCCACCATTCCCCACCTCCACCGTTTTTGCACCGCCCCACCTGAGTGTGGCTTGGTCTTTTTTCGGATAGACTCCCCCCATCCCAAAATCCATGGGGCTGTGGTGCAAGGCTTGGAAAAGCAAGGGTTTTTGCTGCGAACCATCCTAGACCCCGATTGCATCCGAGCCTGTGTCAACTATTTGACCTTGGAAACAGAAATTGACGCGCTAGTGACAGCGCTGCAAGTCTTAATCCCAGAAATGGTGGGCGCAGACTAGATGGCAACCCTAATTTTGGCAGGGGGACATAGCTCACGGATGGGACGGGATAAAGCCCTAATCCCTGTCCATGGCATCCCCATGATTCGGCGGGTGTATGATGTGGCGGTGCAGTGTTGTCCACCTGTATATGTGATTTCACCCTGGGGCGATCGCTACCGCCCAGTGCTACCCGCATCTTGTCGTTTTATCCCAGAATTGGCCGAAGGATTGATCAAAGTTAGCAATTGCTATAGCAATGATCAGAGTTTGACTGGAGTGATACGGCAGCCTAAGGGCAACGACCCACTGCAACAATTAGAGGTAGAGGGCGTAGAGACCGAACGTCCCGGCCCCCTAGTCGGCTTTTACCAAGGATTACAGCACATTTTGGCAGAACAACCCGATGCCGACAGCAACTGGGTACTGCTGCTAGCGTGTGATCTGCCCAATCTGCAACCTGACAGAATTAAAGTGTGGCAAGCTCAGTTGAGTACCCTATCGACGGATACTATTGCTGCCCTGCCAACCCACCCGACCAAAGGATGGCAACCTCTATGCGGGTTTTACCATCGCTGCTGCTTGCCCTCTTTGGCTAATGTTTTGACCGCAGGAGGGCGATCATTTCAGCGTTGGTTAAGACCAGGCATAAATGGGGGCATAAATGGGGCAGAAATGGACAAAATTTACCCCCTTAAATGTCCAGATCCCTCTATGCTATTCAATTGCAATAGTCCAGAAGATTTAGCAACTGTGTCCCGATCGTCTTTGAATTAGAATTTGGGGCAATATCTTTTCAATAAGGAAGTTGATTTTCTTGGAGTTAACCACCTGTGAACCAAAATCCCCACCCACTAGCATTAGGATCAATACTATCTAGCTCACTAGGATAGGGTTATTCCTCTTCGTCCTCATCTCCTAACTGAGTAAGCTTAATATGTTTGCGGCCTAGGGAAATTTCAAATTCATCCCCTGGCTTCAGTTCCATTCGCTTCGTGTAGGCCGAACCAATTAATAAGTTACCGTTAGACTGGACCGTAATCCGATAGCTAGCGCTACGACCTCCACGACCATTTTTACTTTGCCGACCATCCAATTGGATATCTTCAGCCTCTAGCAATGCATTCATATACTTCATCAAGTTAACTCGTTCGACACCACCTTTAGTCATGGTGTAATAACCACAAGCCTTTGCCTTTTCCTCTTTCGTGAGGTCTCCAAGATTCTTGATCTTTTCTAGTAATGCCTCTCCCACTAGGGGTTCCACTGTCTTTTTTCTTGCCATTAACCCAGTGCCTTACTTAATTTACAGAATGAATATCAGTTTTGTATGGCCATGTATAGTTTCCTCGATGTCACCATGGTGGCCATGGGAACAGGATAAACATTTTTAACCTATCCCTCACGATGCCCATCTCACTGGAGTGACCTGGAACGTGAAGAAGACTGTCAAGAAACATGCCTACAAAAATATCGAACAATTACTCAATCGGTCTTACACCGTTGCATTTATATTACACCAAGTTGCTGATAAGATTCACCAAATTTTATAGTAAGTTATCACAATGCTTCTTTCTTTTTGGCATATTTTATAGCCTAGGGTGAATCAATCAGAACTAACCGACTTCTTAAAGGTTTATGGCAGGTTAGCGCTAGGGTAGGGGCTGAATTTTCTCGCCCCGATCCGTCATCAATGCCATTTTTAGGTTAACATTTACCATTTATCTGAAGCAGCTATCCTTTCCCTTGTTTTTGGCGTTGCTGGGCAAGTGTGACTGATAACAGTCAGGAAGGGATGGTGCCAACTAGACGGTGGCATGGTATCGATAACCCTGTCTGGGATGTTTTGTTTGAGGGTAGGAAGATGCCCCCTACCAAATAAAAACATTATGTGATAGATGAATTGAAACCCTGCCATATTTGAACCTCAAACGAAAAGCAGGTTAAGCTATTGTCTAGTGAGAATATCTCTGTTTTGGGGGTAAGCCTAGCATGAAGTTGACGACTCGTGGATACTACAGCATCAAAGCTCTCCTTGATTTGAGTCTGCGAGCTGATTATGGTCCTGTATCAGTACGGGAAATTGCTCAACGCCAGAGCCTACCAGCACCCTACCTGGAGAAATTATTGATTAAACTGCGACAAGCGGGGCTGATAGAATCGGTTCGTGGGGTGCAGGGTGGGTATAAACTGGAGCGATCGCCCGCCCAAATTTCCTTGGGTCATATTTTGGAGGCTGTCGGTGAAAGTATTGAACCAATGTCCAAGATGCCAAGGCAAGAAAATGCAGAGGATTGGGTGACAAATATGGTTTGGCAGCGGATCAATCAACGAATGAAAGCGGCCATTTATGAAATTTCTTTAGAAGACTTATACTACGATGCCCGAAGCTGGCAGGCTGCTCAAGGAGAGGCGGTTAGCTTCATCGTTTGATATTGAACAGTGTTGCCATTTGTAAAAGATTGGCTTAGGAAGTTCGACTGGAGCCGCTAAATGCCCGGAAATGTTGAGCTTGTTCTTCTATGCGACTGGCAAGGCGATCGCACACTAGACGACAAAGTTCAAAAATCAAATCATCATCAATGCTGTAATAAGCCGACGTTCCTTCTGTACGCCGTCGTAAAATCCCAGCCTGTAACATGACTTTGAGGTGTTTTGATACATTAGCTTGGCTGGTCGCAGTCTCTGATACTAAATCTTGAACACATTTTTCCTCATCACGAAGTAAATGTAGTAATCGGAGACGCATTGGTTCCCCTAGGACGCTAAAGTACTCCGCAACTTGCTGCATGACTTCAGGAGGGACTGATGATTTTGATGTCATAAATATTTCCTTACAAATGAGACAACGATATGCTGTCTTCTATTTAGTTAGTTTAGTACCTATCCCGGTACCCTGGCAGAGGATTTGAGGGCTAAAACCTCTGTCAGGGTACCGGGTACAGTCCTGATAGGGTTTCATAGATAGTCCATAACTAAAGTAATTCGACTTGGGTAAAGCGTAAAATCCCTCCCACTTCCTTGGACGATAATTTGGTCAGATCATTTCACTGCCTTTCCATAATATTCCCGTTTGCGCGATCGCTCCCGGTATGATCAACCATTAACTACTTTGGTCGGTTCGGACATTGGGTAAAGCCACCATCAAACTTAACCATGATATTAGGCGAACTCCATATCTGAATATAACTCTAGCGATCTGGTTGGATGTTTAAACGGGGAGCTAGGTAAAGCCTCCCTCTGCGTTTAACTTTATAATTCAGGCATCAAGTAGGCTTCCTCTCCTAGGATAAACTGTTTGCCGCAAATCATTTCCATCTTAGGGATCTGCGATTAAATAACCGATCTCAGGCTACTCAGCTTTCAACCGTCCAATGTTGAGGGCTGAGCACAGTGGAAAGTTAAGCGAAGTAAAGATTCGATCTGTGGGTGTTCTCTTTTCTTAGAGTTCCCCAAGGTTTTTCAGTTAATAGTTTTAAGGCATGGAAATTTAAAAACTCCGGAAAACTTTGTTGGAAGTGGGTACTTCCCCCCTATCCTCAACAAAAAAATCTCAGGTTCTATTTCGTGACCATTCTTAAGTTGATAGCATAGAGATTGACTTGGGTTGCAGTTGTGGTATGGTACTATCTGAGTTCATTTGAACTAAGCGAAGGCAAATATTCACCCTAACAATTTATTGATGGCAAAGTAGGAATGGTTCAATATACACTGGCTCAATGTCCTGAAGTTACCCTATCCGTACCGGGCAAAGATTCTAGAAAGTCGCGAGAAAAGGCGATGCAGCAGTTAATTGAATTGATGGATGCAGGTAAATTGCCTGTGGATTTATCGGATGGGTTTGGTCCCCAAGAGTTCATTGAGGTTGCTGCACCCGCTTCAACTGTGGCCGATGAAGAGGCAGCGGTGGTTGAGGCCGTACAAGTGCTTAACAATCTGGCTACCCTGAAGCTTAAGGCCCAGGGTTTACGCACAGATGCCTTAGAGGTGCGATCGCTCGTCGATCTGTTATTCACAGACGAACCCATCACCGAGGCCCAAATTGACCAACTCAAAAAAGGGTTTAAGGTATTAAAAGACTTCGCCCAAGCCAACCTGAGATATCAGGCCGGACGCAGCGAGGCTGAAGAGGCGCGGGCTATTTTGGATGCTGCCCTGAAAACAAATAGTTGAGTTATATCTTAAGCAATTACATTGAGCAATCAACCATCCATGGGGCGATAAGCAATGGCCATTTCTGAAACCTTAGGGCAGCATATCGATAGCGCGGTTCAACAAATTAACCAAAATACGAACAATGTTGAGCAACATCAGCGCCGCCTCAACCAGCTATCCGATCAAATCAGTAACCAAACCCTTGGATTTCAAGAGTTATCCAATCAAATGAACTCCGGCTTCCAAGACATCATTGGTTATGTGGAGCAGTTGGATAGCCAGGTTTATACCTTCGATCAACGGTTAACCGGGGTGGAGCAGCGGTTAACCGGGGTGGAGCAGCGGTTAACCGTCGTCGAACAGGATATAGCGGATATAAAACAGCGTCTGACAGGTGTTGAACAGCGTCTGACAGGTGTTGAACAGCGCATGGATGGCTTGGAACAGCGTATGGTGGCGCTAGAACAACGCATGGAGAGTTTTGAGCATACAGTGCAGCGGCAAATGCAGCAGGGATTTGATGCGATTCAGCAGTTGTTGATCGATCGGCTGGGCTGAAGAATAGGCAATCTAGCGCAGTAGGAGAGGTGAGGGTGCTACCAACGGATTTGCTCATGCATCGGTTTTCCGGGGAGGAGGTGGTGCCGAAGCGATCGCCCCTCACGCCGCAGAATCTAGCGATCGCCCAGGAAATTATCACCATTTTTGACCAGCACCAAAATGGCAAGCAAGGAGATTTAAATCAGCAGTTGAAGGAGTTGGAAGGAGAGCAAACGGATTATCGCTTCAAACGGGGGTTAGCGCACCTGCTCAAAAATCAGCGCTACAGCACCTTTGAAGTCGTCAGTCCCCTGCCACCCCAGGAATTGCGCCAGAAAGTGTTTGCGATCGCCGCCCAATCCGTTCCCCTGCCCACCACCGCCCCTCACACCCTCCAAACGGTGGCCGACCAACTTAGCCAAGCATTGAACGAAACAGTAGGACCGGAACAGGTCCGCCAAGGGCTTTACGCCGATTTAGCTGAAAATCACATTCTCACCCAGTGGCAACCGCCCACCCCCGCAGCCCTGATCCATCTCTACAACCTGTCCCAGGTCCAGGGCATTTTCTACAAAGCCAGCCACATCACGATTAACGCCCATCGCAATGATCCGGGGGAATACAAGCTCCTGTTCCGCTATCTCAAGCTCTTTGGACTGATGGCCTATATTGAAGGGGACGCGGACCATGGTTTTACCATTACCATTGATGGTCCCACCAGCCTGTTCAAGCCCAGCACCCGCTATGGTTTGGACATTGCTAAGTTGATTCCGGCCCTGTTGCACGTTACCAAGTGGAGCCTTAAGGCGGAACTGACCACCCCCGATCGCTACCGCGATCGCCCCAAGGCGCGAACCTTTAGTTTAGATTCAGACTGTGGTTTGGTCAGCCATTACCCCCCTGGCAAGCCCTATGACAGTATGTTGGAAGCGGCTTTCGTGGATCGGTGGCGATCGCAGAAAACCGAGTGGAAACTAGAACGCGAGGTAGACCTGATTCCGATTCCCGGTAGCGTCATGATTCCCGACTTTCGCCTAGTCCACCCCGACGGTCGCACCTATTTGCTAGAAATCGTCGGCTATTGGCGACCAGAATATTTGCGTAAAAAATTCCATCAGGTGCGCCTATCGGATCGAAATGATCTGATCCTAGCCATTTCCGAGCGGCTCAATTTAGAAAAGGCTGGGGTAGATTTTGCCGATACCCCCGCCAAACTTGTATGGTTCAAAGACAAGTTGTCTCCCAAAGCTGTCCTCAAGCTATTGGACTCCTGAGCTATCCATACGTCCCCCACCTAATACCCGACTGAACCTCCGACTTTAGCCGACTGACAATCCGATCGCCCCTTTTTTAGGCTATGGGTGAATCGCTCAATTGTACAAACTTTCGGCCAACCAACCGTTTTATAGGTTTACCAAGGACGTTCACTATGGTTTCTCCCACTTCCCCCCCAGCGGTAACACCGTCGCCCTTAATCGATACTCAGACCCACGGGATCGCTCCCCCGTCAGATTTAGCCGGACCGTTATGGCCACAACCTAACCTGTGGCACACGCGATCGCGCATCAATACGCTGGTGGATCGGTATCTCAGTGTGGCAGCCTTGAGCGATCGCCTCAATGACCTGCCCCACCAACTGGCCCATCCCACCGTCCGACCTTGGCCCAGTCTTGAGTGGAATGCGATCCACCCCAGCCAAATTATTGGCCTCTCCCCCGAAACCTTCCAGCACATTCTTCTGGGTATTATTAACACGGAATTGCCCATCCAGGGCTACTCCCAAACCAGTCGCCAATATCTCACCCCAGTTCATCCAGGGCTAGCTTACTTTGTTGGGGGGCAAATCAACGCAGCGGGGAAACGAACTGAAAAAGGATTGTGGCAACGGGAAGAACAACGCCACGGTCCAGCCCTCATGCGAGTCTATCGCCTGCTCAGCGGCCATCAACCGCCCCTCAATCCCCACCAACCCCGTGCATACTGCCCCACCACTACCCCCCATGATGATTTGTATCGCCATGGAATGCACCGGGTTGCCACCGAATACAGCGCCACTTGTTTGTATATCTGGCTGATGGCCCACACTACAGGACCGTTGCAACAGGTGTTTCTGGAATTGGTCAAAGATGAAATGAACCACATGGTGAAATTTTGGGGCTTCGGCGTTTGGCTCTTTCCCCAGAAAAATTGGGGTGCGATGGTATGGCAAGTGATCGGTCGCCAATTGCTCAGTCTGGTGCCAAAACTGGGGCGATCGCCCCTCCCAGTCCATCCCCTCCCCCACCCAACATCAATCCCACCGTCCTCTCCGGCCCCCACCTTCCAGGCTGAAGCCGTTGACATGGGATTTATGCCTCGGATGCTACATACCCTCCGACGGATGCGCCAAGAACTGGCTTGGCATCAATGGTCCTGGCACCACCGTTGGGAATTTTTCTACACCTTTATCCGCATCATGCAGCGATTACAAACATGGCATCACACCCTCACCCCAACCTATTTGGCGCAACTGTTAGGCAACCCTCCCGTTGATGCCACCATCAAGCATTAATGGACCGTTGCACCCTATGCATTGCACTTTTACTCCGCTCAAAATTTACCTTTTCTAAAATTTTGGGCATTCTGAATAAGGGGCATTCACCACATGGTGTTGACGAACCACCTTCATTGGTTCGTTCACCGTATCGATATATAAATTGATTTAGGCTCTCAATCGTGATGAAAACTCAAGTACTGACTCAACTTCCCCCGGAACTCGATCGCCAACGCTTACCCCAACACGTTGCCATTATTATGGATGGCAACGGACGCTGGGCTACCGCCAGAGGGCTACCCCGCATGGTTGGCCATCGTCAAGGGGCGCAAACCTTGAAAACGTTGCTGCGCTGCTGTCGGGACTGGGGCATTCCCACCCTCACGGTCTATGCGTTCTCCACCGAAAATTGGAAACGTCCCACCGATGAAGTCAAGTTTTTGATGACCCTATTTGAACAGCTCCTGCGAAAGGAATTGGCAGAATTGCATCAGGAAGGGGTGCGAATTCGCTTCATTGGCGACCTCGCCAACGTACCAGAGTCCTTGCAAACCGAGATGCAGCGGGCCATGTTTCAAACGACGGATAACCATGCGGTCAATCTAAATGTGGCGATTAACTACGGGGGGCGCAAGGAAATTGTCAATGCTTGTCGGCGCTTGGCCGAACAGGTGCAGCAGGGGGATATCATGCCCCACGACATCAACGCCGATTTATTTGAACGTTACCTGGATACTCAAGGCATGAGCCACCCCGATTTGCTCATCCGCACCAGTGGCGAAATGCGCTTGAGTAACTTCCTCCTCTGGCAAACGGCCTACAGCGAAATTTATTTTACAGATGAACTATGGCCGAGTTTTGATCAGGATGCGTTTAAGCAGGCGCTCCTGTCTTACCAGGGACGACAGCGACGATTTGGCGGATTGACTTAAGGGTTGGAGTGCTGAGATCTGGGCGTGCTGGTGGTGGCGGTAGCCGTACCGTAACCACCTAGCCCAGAGATGGTGGGCAACGCTTCCCCTCTTCACGCTTCACGGGCTACAGGTTCGGGATGCTGATGCTCAATGGGGATCTGGATGATAAATTCTGTCCCCCCCCCTTCGGTGGAGATGAATGATAAGTTGCCCCCATGACTTTCAATGATAGTTTGATAGCTGATGGATAGCCCCATCCCTGTCCCTTTGCCGACAGGTTTGGTGGTGAAGAATGGCTCGAAGATTTTTTGTTGGATGGCTTCAGGAATGCCGGGGCCATTGTCGGCGATCGCCACCTCCACCCACTGGGACCCATTAGCGCTAGCCTTAGACTGTCCTTCTACCTTCAACAACTGTCCTGTCCCCGCATCGAGGATTTCCCCCTTCCCATCTAATAATTTGGGGGCATCAATCACCGCAGTCCGAATCCGGATGCAATTCGGGTTGGCCTCAATTTCCTCATAGGTTCGCTTGGCATTCATCTCATCAAAGGCATCGATTGCATTGGTCAACAGGGTCATAAATACTTGATTCAGTCGTCCGGGATAGCAACGAACTGGGGGTAAATCGCCATAGTCTTGAACCACTTGAATATCTGGGTGGTCCGCGCAGTCGGCTAACCGATGCCGCAAAATCATTAGGGTGTTATCAATGCCCTGGTGAATGTCCACGACTTTCAGGTCGGCCTCATCCATGCGAGAAAAATTACGGAGCGATCGCACAACCTGACTGATACGCTCCGTTCCCCCCTCCATAGACTTCAACATCTTGCCAAGATCCTCTTGGACAAACTCCAAATCTACGGCCTCTACTGCCGCTGTAATTTCGGCCACCGGATTAGGATAGTGCCTCTGGTACAGTTGCACGATATCTAACAAATCACTGGCATAATCTTGCACATAGCTCAAATTTCCTTGAACAAAACTAACTGGGTTATTAATTTCATGGGCTATACCCGCCACCAATTGCCCCAGGCTAGACATTTTTTCACTTTGAATCAAATGCAATTGGGTTTGCTGTAACTGGGTCATGGCCCTTTCTAAGCGAATATTCTTGTCTTGAATCGCCTGTTCCATTTGTTTCCGAGAGGTCATGTCTCGAATGACCGAAAGCGCCGTTGATCGACCCTTAAACTGAAATGGTACCGATTTAATCTCAATACAAAACGGTGTACCATCCGGTTTTTTACAATTGGCTTCACAGGTAAATTGCTGCCCCGCTCTGACACTCTTTAAAAAAGCTTTGTACTTATCATGGCGCTGGGGTTGAATTAACTCTAGGGGATTGAGTTTTAGAATCTCGTCGTAGCGATAGCCATGCATGGCGCAATAGGCTGGATTCGCGGTCAACAACATCCCGGTTTCTAAATCAATAATGACTAAGCCATCGCTAACATTTTCAAAAATGCTCCGAAACTTATTCTCCGCCTCTAACATGGCCACTTCCATTTGCTTGCGCTCAGTCACATCTCGAATTACTGAAAGCGCTGTCAGCCGATTGTCGAATATAAACGGCACTGATTTAATCTCAATCCAAAATGGAGTGCCATCATCCTTTTTACACTGGGCTTCACAGGTAAATTTCTGACCAGCTTTGACCGTCGCTAAAAAAGCTTCATATTTATGGTGGTAGGTTGGTGGAATTAACTCTAACGGTTCAAGCTTTAGAAGCTCGTCGTAGGAATAACCGTGCATTTCACAGTAGGCCGGATTCGCAGTCAGCAGCTTCCGGGTATCAAGGTCGATCACTACTAATCCATCCCCGACGTTGGCAAAAATACTCCGAAACTGTTCTTCGCTATTGCGGATAGCGATTTCTAGCCGCTGGTGATTGCTCATATCCCGAATCAGGGCTAAGGCTGTGGATTTGCCCTGATAGGAGAAAGGGATGGCTTTGATTTCTAGACAGGATAAGGGATCATCGGCTTGATGGTCATTAATTTTACCAGTGAATTCCTGACCGGATTTGATGGTTTGCAGTAATGCTTCAACTGTTTCCTGGGCATTGGATGGCATCGAGGTAGACGGGGTGCGATTGAGCCATTCCTCCACCGAGAAGTCATATAGATTGTAGTAGGCGGCATTGGCCATCAGTACTTGTCTCGTAATCGGATCGATCACCACCAGACCATCAGTGACATACTCAAAAATATGACTTGTCTGCTGCTCTTGCACGTTACTAGCTTGCAGCACTTGTGCTATATGGCTAGTCTGCATGGCAATCTGTTGGCCAAGGCTACGATTGGCTTCAGCTAGTTGTTGCTTTTCCCTGGCTAGGGTTTTGACTCGATTTTGAAGCGTGAGGTGTAGCTGAATCCGGGCAAACAGTTCTGGGTAGTGAATTGGTTTAGTGACATAATCCACGGCTCCTGCTTGCAGTCCTTTGGTTTTGCTTTCCCCATCTGTTAGGGTAGCCATAAAAATGACGGGGATCTGGCTCAGCAAGGCATCTTGTTGGAGGCGAAGGCAGGTTTCAAATCCGTTAAGATCGGACCCGTCTAGCAAAATTAAGTCAGGGTTAGCGTGCTGCGCTTGATGGATACTGCTTTCATCATTTTGGGTACTCAGAACGATAAAGCCTTGGGTTTCTAAAAAGGTAGCAGTGACGCTGAGGTCACTGAGGTTATTGTCAATCACCAAAATTTTGATCGATTGGGTCTCTGCGGCTGCGGCGAAATTGCCAGAGGGAATAGACCATGACATTGTTGATGTTACTGTTTCTGGCAAACCTACGCGGTCAATCATAGTGGTAATTGC
>JAYKIC010000605.1:0-8776 GCA_035284985.1 Leptolyngbyaceae cyanobacterium | reverse complement strand
AATGTGGACAGGGTATCAGGCAAGTCAAAAAATACAGTGGTTTCGGGGCTGTTGACGAAGCGGGGTTGCTCGTCAAAACCACCATAGTTGTAGTTGCCGAGAATACCAGGTTGCGTATATTTCGGCGCGGCCCCGGTGAAACTGCGTTGGGAAATGACCGTGCCCACCTCATCTCGATGGGCAGGGTTGCTGCAATATTGGCAAGCTTCGATCATGGCTTTGACCAGCGATCGATAGGTTTTGGGATAGTTCTCAATAAAAGATTCCCGCACCGCTAGTAGGCGATCAGGATGTCCGCGCCAAACTTCACGCCCCTGCAAAAAGGTAAAGCCAATGCCCTCGTTGCCGGAAATGGCGCGAGTATTCCAGGGTTCTGCCACCATGTATGCCTGCATTGACCCAATGCGAGTGTTGCTGACCATTTGGGGAGGCGGCGTAATAATTAGTCGTAGTTCACTGATCGAGTCGATGCCCACAGCAGCCAGCAGGTAGCGCACAAAGTACTCATAGATAGAGGAACTGAGTACGACTGCCCACACCCGACTATCTAACGGTGATTTATCCCAGTAGGCGCGTAAATCCTGCCCAAAGGCATCTAAATCGCCGTTGTAGGTGTGCCAGGGACGCAAGCCCCCTTCCCAGAGGGAACGATTCATTGTCAGAGCATTGCCGTGGCGATGAATTGTCATGGCGGCACAGAGGGGAAACTGCCGTGCTCCTTCAGCCCCGGTGCGGGCGTTGGTCACGGCTCCAGATACCACTGGTGAAGCATCTAAGCGCCCAAAGATAAGGCCATCGCGGGAGTTGCCCCAACTAGCTTCACGGCTGAGGGTGACGTTTAGCCCATACTTGCGAAAAAAACCTTTCTCCCAGGCGATCGCAAAGGGAGCACAATCATTGACGGGCACAAACCCGACTGTGAGATTCGGCTTCTCTAGGCTGGCGGGATCGACAAGGGGTTCTACGGCGAGTGCCGCAGCGGGTAAGCCAATGGGATTGCGGGTTTGGCTTTGACCACAAGCAGAAAAGGCAACCGCTGCCGCTGCTCCCCCCGCGCCCCGCAGAAAGCTGCGCCGCGTCCAAGGTGTATTCATAATAAACTCCAACACTTAAGAGCGGGCTGGACGATGGGTGATAAAGGCTTGGAGTTGAGCGAGGGCATAGTCCAAAATCAGCCCCGTCAACCCAATCACAAAGACGGCTAAAAATACCGAACTGACGTTTAATCGGTTCCACTCATCCCACACAAAAAAGCCGATGCCAATGCCTCCGGTCAGCATTTCAACCGCCACAATCACCAGCCAAGCAATCCCTAAGCTAATCCGTAAACCAGTGAAGATATAGGGCAAGCTGGCGGGCAAAACGACCTTGATCAACTGCTTCCAACGCGGCATTTCTAGCACTTGTGCGACTTCCAAATAGTCTTTAGGCACATTGCTAACTCCCTCTGCTGTATTGATAATGGTTGACCACAGAGACGTGATGAAAATAACGAAAATAGCCGAGGGTTCTGCCGCGTTAAAAATAGCCAGCGCGATCGGCAACCACACTAGGGGCGAAACGGGCTTAAACACCTGAATGATGGGGTTGAGAGCCAGCCAAGCGTGGTGAGATAGGCCAATCCAAACACCCACAGGAATCGCCACCACGGCTCCGAGCAAAAAGCCAATGCAAACTCGGCGCAAGCTTGCTAACAACAACCAACCTAGCCCTAAATCTCCAGGGCCACGGCGGTAAAATGGATGCAGAATAAAATCCAAATTTTTCGCTAGGGCTTCGGGGGGAGTTGGCATCATCTCACGCCGAAATAGTGCAATGAGCCACCACAGGGCAATGACCCCAGCAAAGCCAGCGATCGGCAACAAAATATTGGGCTTCAGTAGATTCTTCAATGGGTACGCCACTGTCGCCCTTGAACGAGAACCTGAACTCAGTAAAGTCATGAGCAGCA
Organism: Leptolyngbyaceae cyanobacterium; assembly: GCA_035284985.1. GTDB lineage: Bacteria > Cyanobacteriota > Cyanobacteriia > CAKZMO01 > CAKZMO01 > JAAHGY01. Next base: position 6,825 of record JAYKIC010000605.1, on the reverse strand, counting down.
AATTTTGATTTTGAAATGGACTAGATTATCCGAGAGTCCATAGAAGAATCCTGATCTGTTAAACAGGCAGCTAAGCAAACATGATGCCTATATAAAGCACTGTCGATACATTACAGTCTTCTCTCAATGCTGACGAGGTTAGCTGTCGGGCTAGGACTGAGAGATGCCCCTCTTCACAAAATCACTCTGAAGATACGCCCCTGTGCTCTAAAAGAGCTTGGTTCCCCCGCTCTTCATCTGACTAGACGCAACACTTACGCACGCAGCCAAACGAAAACTAAGCTGACTTACCCAGATAGGCAGAATGTTAACATTACCGTCTTCGAGCTGTCAATCCTTAATCTAAGCCGCAATCTAACGGTGAAGTTGTGCGGCGGCAGACAGGCTTGAACTCCCACCGATAACCTCTGTACCGTCCGCACCAACGCAGTGTTAAACGCTGTCGGAGCAAGTAGCTTGTACAAGAGAATAAAGGCTAATGCAGAAGCAAAGCTCTTTAGGCATCCGCAAACGTCTTGTAGACGTTACCAATCGCAAGATAGCGGATCGTTTTGCCAAATACGATTTAGAGTTTACGCTGCAAGATCCCATGCTTTACATCGATTCTCCCGTTACTCGTTAATCTATTGCCAATGCCCCTGGCAAAGGATGTTATTTCTGAGCCAAGGGACATCAAGGATAGGGGTGCAACACTTGTAATTGGGTGCGTTAGACTATCGCCACACGCGCCTTACATTTTTCTTGGTAAGTGTGACCTACTGAATGGCGGTAGCCCACTCCTTGGCCCAATTGAGGTTGGCTTTCACTTCCTCCATGGTCAGTGCCTCAGAATAGAGCCGTAGGACAGGTTCAGTGCCACTAAACCGGATGAGCAACCAGCTATCGTTGGCTAAACTAAATTTATAGCCATCAATGGTGAGGCACTCCGTTACCGCATGACCTGCCACTTCCTTGGGAGTCTGATTTTCGAGGGTAGCCAATAATTTGGCCCGCACCTCCATATTGGCTAAGGGCAAATCAATCCGGTCGTATTCTGAACGGTAATGGGTTTGGTCTTGCAAATTACGGTATAAGTCGCTCAGATCCAGGCCGGACTGCACCACCGCATCCAATACGTACATAGCGGATAACAGCGCATCTCGTTCAGGAATGTGATGGCCGTAACCAATGCCACCCGATTCTTCTCCCCCCAGCAATGCACCCGATTCCTGCATCCGATCGGCAATGTATTTATAGCCGATGGCGGTTTCATGAATGGGTAGGTCAAAGAGGGCGGCTACTTTGGGGAATAGGTTGGAACCGCTGATGGTTTTGATTACTTCTCCGGTGTATCCCCGCCGAGTCGCTAAGTATTCAATCAAAATGGGAATGAGGATTTGGGAGCTGAGGAAATTACCGTTGCCGTCCACTGCTGCAATCCGATCGCTATCCCCATCAAATACTAGCCCTACGGTCAATCCCGTATGGCCTGCATGACGATGACCGTTGATCGCCTTGAATAGTTTGGGCAAATACTTGGGCAAGGGTTCCGGTGCGCCTCCTTCAAATAGGGGATCGCGATCGCCATTCACCTCATTAATGGCACAACCGAGAATCTGCTCCAGCCCACTGGCGGCAGCCCCATGCATCACGTCGGCGAATACCGTGAGGGTACCGTTGGCGATCGCCGCCTTAATCGGTTCCACCTCTACCTTGGTGCGAATCGCGCCACAGTAACTCGGCCAAGGGTTAAAGGTGGTTAAATGGCCCGACGTGTCACTGGTTGGTACCCCATCCGGTAACATCGCCTCAATCTTCTGGGTCACTTCCGGCGGCACCGACCCCCCAAATCCCCCTTTTACCTTTAATCCCAAGTAGCCACCAGGGTTATGGCTAGCCGTGATCACTACAGCTCCCAGGGCTTTCTGCTCAAACGCGGCCCAACTAAAGGCTGGAGTGGGCGCATAAGATTCAGACAATATCACATCAAATCCCGCTGCTTGAATGGTTTCTGCCGCAATCTGGGCAAAATCTTCGGCCATAAAACGGCGATCGTAACCCACCACCACCGTGTTGCTGGTGGTGGTGGCACCATAGTATTGCTTGAGGGCGATCGCCGCCAACGGAGCCACCTGGGCGACGCGATCGTAGGTAAAATCAGCGGCAATGAGACCCCGCCATCCATCGGTGCCAAATTTGATCGGTTTGCCCATGAAGGCGGTTGGGGAAAGCTTAGCTGCCATAGGAGTTAAAGATAAATTAGGGTACGAGTACAGCGTGAACGGTTCTGTCCGAGCGATCGCACGGGTCGCCACGGCACTGGAGGCGATCGCCCCTAAGCCGCGCACACGGACCCGATCGCTCAAAGCCCGCCCCTAGTGTATCCGGCAGCTCACCCCATATGCCAGTGTTTTCGCCAGGGAGTGAGATAGAATCTCATGAAGATTGGTTAAGGCAACGGGGAAAATGAATCGTTCCCTAAACTAAAGAGGGCAGAGGATACTGCCCTCTCATTCGCGACATTTTGCGCGACATTTTGAATTACGCACCCACGGATTCTTTCGCCGCGTAAAGGACTTCAGCATTAATTTCACTAAAGCCACGTTCACGGGCAAATTTTTCCGTATTTCGCTTTACCTTACCCCGGACAAATCCAGGAATTCGGTTCAGTTCTGCTAACCCATCTTTAGTCCAGTTAAGGTCAGAATCAGCGGAAATCCCTTTAGTAATCACTTCTTTCGTATCGTGACCACCAAAGATTTCCAACAGGTGATCTTCCATGCCTAATGTAAAGGAGTTATAGACCAAATCTACAACTTGATTCGCGCCCTCATAACCTAGATAGGGACGATAGCAAACCGGGAAATTTTGAATGTGAATCGGCGCAGCAATGACCCCACAGGGAATATTCAACCGCTTACCCACATGGCGCTCCATTTGGGTGCCGAAGATGGCAGCAGGTTCGATGCGAGCGATCGCATCCCCAATCACCCCATGGTCACTACTAATTAATACCTCATCACAATATTCACTCACCTGCTCCCGGAACCAATCCGCATCATATTCACAATAGGTTCCGGCCAATACTACCTGGATGCCCATCTCCCGGGACAGGATTTTAGTCATCGCGGCGGCATGGGTATTGTCACCAAAAACGACCGCTTTTTTCCCGGTTAGATTCTGACAGTCAATGGAGCGGGAAAACCAAGCAGCTTGGGAGACAAACCGGGTTTGTTCATCAATAAATGAATCGTAATTAGCATCCACGCCTTGCTGATTCAAAACGCTTTGAATAGCTCGGATGCAACGAGCGGTTTCCACTACACCCATGGGCGTAATATTCACCACGGGCATTCCAAATTCATCTTTAAGATAGTTGGCGGTCAACAGGCCCAATTCACGGTAGGGCACTAAGTTAAACCAGGCACGGGAGAGGTTTTTTAATTCATGAACGCTAGCCCCTTCCGGAATGACTGAATTCACTTCAATGCCCAAATCAGCCATAAGACGACGCAGTTCGGTGGCATCATGCTGATTATGGAAACCAAGGGTAGAAATACCGATGACATTAACGGATGGTTTTTCCGTTTTCGTAGTGGGTAAATCCCCTTTTTTTCGGGCTTTTTCGGTGTAGAACTGAACGATTTGTTGCAGGGTGCGATCGCCCGCTTGCAATTCATTCACCCGATAGTGATTCACGTCCGCCAACATGACATCACCCTTGGCATCCAATTGCGCCCGTTCCACAAAGTTTTCCAGATCTTCCTGCAAAATACTGGAGGTACAGGTGGGAGTCAGCACAATTAAATCGGGGTGTTCTTCTTGGTCTTTGCGAACAATATTGTTCACTACTTTTTCTTGAGAACCCCGTGCCAAAACGTGACGATCCACCACACTCGCGGTTACTGGAGTGTAATCCCGCTCCCGCTCCAACATGGACCGCATGACGTTGAAATAGTCATCGCCTAGGGGCGCGTGCATGATGGCATGAACATTTTTGAACGAACTAGCAACCCGAAGAGTGCCAATATGGGCTGGACCTGCATACATCCAGTAGGCCAATTTCATCGATTATTCTCCAGTTAAATTGAGCATGATCATGGGCATAAAAAAGAATTCAAGAGCTTGCAACAAGTTCAATAACATTTGTCACAATCCATTGAAGAAAAATGCTCAATGAGGTTTGGCAACAGTCGTAATCCATAGCGCTGATCAAGCAAAATCTGATCACGCAAAAATAGTGCGGGTCAATCACAATAAACCTTGAACCGAAGCCTTTTCTTGATACACAAGCAGACTAAGATACAAGGATTTCTACGACGCTACATCCACTGAATTCTAAAAGAATGGACTCTCACTAGATTTAAGTGGGTGGACCCAAATGAGGTTAGGCTTCATTGTCGCAGATTGTTGGGGAAGTTGGGGTAAACACTTGGTAGAAGTTTGCAATTTGTGATTGAACTGTGGCTATTCTTGATACAGTCGGATACAAAACAAAACACTTTTAATGGATTGCCAGATCGACATTCTTTGACCATTCATCTTTTGCTCCGGTCACGTTTGGAGTGATGGCTTAAGATCAGGCTAGATGTCTATGTTGGGCTGGGAGACGCACCACATGAACCGCATAGGGCTGCAAAAAAGTGGACCCAGGACCGCTAAAAGGGGGATGGCGATCGCCATCCTCTTGGGGACCGTAACCAGTACGTTCATCGGGGCGATCGCTGCTCAAGCGGTCCGCTTAAGGGATGGACACGTTTATTTTGAGGCTATCCCACGGCTGACCTATGCGGCTGTGAGTCGGGATAGTATTGCTGATCGCAATGCCAAATACTATTTTGAACTCTCCATTCCTCCAGATGCAGGGGAAGCCCTTCAGCAAATTGATATTACCCAGCAAAATGGGCGCACCGTTACGGGTACGGTGGAGTTTGACCTAGGGGACAGTCGGGCCTTTGAGGGACAGCGGCGCGATCGCGGGCCAGAGCTAACCATCGGTCGTCATGATCTCAACCCAGAGACCCATACGACTACGGTTATCTTTGATCCGCCAGTTGCTCCAGGTACTGATTTTACCCTCCAACTCACAGCAAAACGCAACCCCAGACAAGCGGGGATCTACCTCTTTGGTGTTACCGTTTATCCGGTTGGTGACAGCCCTTACGGCCAATTCCTGGGTTTCAGCCGTTTCCACATTTATGAGCGTCACTATTTCCCAGAGTTGTAACCCATGTAGCAACGGCCATCGGGGTAGGAGAAAACCCCTAAACCCTGGTCACAACGGGGCGGCGTTTTCTCCCACCGCCTCAAGCGTTGGCCCTTCCTGTCCTTGGTCATGCCGTTTGAGCCAAACCAGTAATCCAGCCGATACCAAGGTACTCGCCATCAGCACTAGCCAAAGATTGCTGCTCCAGCGATCGCCATGGTCTAATACCCACCCCCCCACCGCAGGGCCAATCAAGAATCCCAAGGCCCAACCTTGGGATTCGAGGGAAAAATAAATCCCCCTGGCCGACAGGGGGGCCAATGTCCCCACAATGGCCATGGCAGCGGGGGCATGGATGACTTCTGCCATGGCGACTAAACAAAAGGCGATCGCCATGGGAATAATGGCGGAGGTTGGCACGATGCCCGTGAGCCAAATTAAGCCAAAGCTAGCCATCCACAACACCGACGAGGTGAGGAGCAAGTCACCATAATGAAAGGGTTTAACCCAACGGGTTATCGGCATTTGTAACCCAATCTTCAACAAGGCATGAACGGCGAAGAAATAGCTGATCCACTGTTCCGAAAAGCCGTGGGCCGTGTTGCCCCCTGGGACGAAATTGGTTAAGTATAGGGGCAAGGTACTGCTTAATTGGGCCACAAAGGTGGTGAAAAACAGGTTGGCGGCCAGGTAAATGAGAAAAGGGCGATCGCGCAATGCCTCTGCCCATTGCCGCAAGGTTTGGCCCGACCCGTGCAGCACGGCGGCGGCATCGGCGGCATCTTCTGACAATGGTTGATAGGGGGAATCCGCAGGGTTAATTGTATGGTGGGGAAGGGTTTCGGCGATCGCCCCGTAAATCACCACCCCACAAATCAAGTAGGCAATCCCCTTGCCCAAAAACAGGGCAGGATAGCTACCGGACCAGGCAATGTACTGACCTGCCAGCAAGGCTCCCAGCCCCAAGCCAACGTTATCCGCCAGCCGAGTTAGGGCAAACCCCTCAGTGCGATTATCCTCCGTGGTTAAGTCCGCCGTGACTGCCATGGTGGCAGGCCAGTATAAGCTGGACCCTAACCCTAGCAAGAGGTTGCCCAATAACAACAGGGGAAAGGTGGTGGTAAGCGCTAGGACAAAACAGGCGATCGCCGTCACCACCGTGGACAGCAACAAGGTCTTGCGCCGACCCAACACCGGGGAATCAATCGCATTACCCACCCAAAAACGGCTTAAGGTACCGGATATGCTACCGCTACCCAAGGCAATTCCCACCTGGGTCGCGGAAAATCCCAAGGTATTCACAAAATAAATGGAGGTGTAGACCATGGTGAACCCTTGGCCCATAAACAGCAGCAACTGTCCTGCGGCTAAAATCCAAATTTCGCGGCGCAATTGGGGCAACCAGGAAAACCACTTGCCGGGTATAGGTGACACTTGAGCCATAACCCTCTCATACTTTCTTAATACTTCTTAGTATGCTAACGCAAACTCTGTTTGGAGGCTCAAGGTTTCTGGGCTGATTGACTGACAAAACTTTGCCCCTCTTCCCTAAATCCCTTCTCCCAAAAGGGGAGAAGGGACTTCAAACCAGGTTCTTGGGTCGAAAGCCCCTCTCCCGCTCTGGGAGAGGGGTTGGGGTG
>JAYKIC010000604.1:0-7231 GCA_035284985.1 Leptolyngbyaceae cyanobacterium | reverse complement strand
TCACCCCAACCCCTCTCCCAGAGCGGGAGAGGGGCTTTCGACCCAAGAACCTGGTTTGAAGTCCCTTCTCCCCTTGTGGGAGAAGGGATTTAGGGATGAGGGGAAAAGTTTTGTCAGTCAATCAGCCGGAGAGGAGGGGGCCGAAGGAGAAGGGGCGATCGTCGATTAAACATAATCCGTCGATTGTTACAGATTCGCCAGCAACTTTTTGCATTGTTATGGAATGAGGGTGTTGGTTATAACATTACCCCTTTTGCAAATAGGGCAACGCCAAATAAAAGCCAGCAATCGTTTTCCCATCAATGTCCCTACCCTGGCGAATGGCGGTCTCCAACTCCTGGGCCGACATCAAGATCACCTCAATATCCTCATCCTCGTCTTGGTCTGGTGGATGATCCAACTTTTCCAAATCCTGGGCTAAATAGGCGTAAATGATTTCATCGGAATAACCCGGTGCCAGAAAAAATTGGCCTAAGCGTTCCCACCGATGGGCGCGATAGCCTGTTTCCTCCTCCAGTTCTCGCCGAATCGTGATATCGGGGGCCTCAGTTGGCTCCACCGTCCCAGCCGGAAATTCCAATAGCCGCCCTTGGGCGACGAAGCGATATTGGCGCACCAATACAAATTTTCCCTCTGCTGTGATGGGTACCGCCATTGCCCCTCCTGGATGGCGCACACAGTCCCAATCCCCCACTACTCCGTTGGGTAAGCGAAGGTGAGAGACTTCATAGTTAAACTTGCGCCCCTTGTAGAATAACTTTTGTTCCAGCAGTTCCGGCGGTTCTTGTCCTATAGTCATAACTAAAGTGTTCCCAAGGTTTGCAACAATTCCTGACAAAAATCTGTTGTCAATCTTTCGATAGAATAACGGGGTTGGTCGTTAATTGGAAGGTCTGGCACGGCGGATAATCGTGACAGCCGCAGTTTGCACCAATGGCGATTCTGTGGGTTATGGGATCGATACTTGCTCAATAACAAAACACCAATTGATATGAAAGATGGTTCTGGGCGGCGGCGGAAGGCTGCTGCAACATTGACGGTTGTTTGGAGTAGCACCATAGCACTCCATCTGATTCCTGGGGGAACCTGGGTGGTATTTGGCATCACTGCCATGGTTGGTATTCATGTGTTGCGGGTACTCCTGGCTCGTCCCCGATCGCTCCCAGAACCCCTATCCTTGAGCGATGGTACTGACGTGAGCACTTGGCCCTATGTTTCGATCCTGGTGGCGGCGAAAAATGAGGAGACGGTGATTCAACGGTTGGTGGAAAATCTATGTAGTCTGGATTATCCTAGCGATCGCTACGATGTTTGGATGATTGACGACAGCAGCACCGATGAGACTCCTAACATCCTCAAAGCCTTGGCCAAGGACTATGAAAATCTCCATATCATTTGTCGCCCACCGGGAGCCGGAGGGGGCAAGTCCGGTGCCCTCAACCAGGTTTGGACGTTGACTCAAGGGGATGTGATTGCGGTTTTTGATGCGGATGCCCAAGTTCCTAACGATTTGCTTTGCCGGGTTGTGCCACTATTCGACCGTTCAGCCATCGGTGCAGTACAGGTGCGGAAGGCGATCGCCAACTCCGCCACCAATTTTTGGACCAAGGGCCAAACGGCAGAAATGCTGCTGGATGCTTACATTCAACAACAGCGAATTGCCATTGGCGGCATTGGCGAACTTCGGGGCAATGGTCAATTTGTCCGTCGCTCCGCCTTAGTGGATTGTGAGGGGTGGAATGAAGAAACCATCACCGATGATTTAGATCTCACCCTGAAATTACACATCAACGACTGGGATATTGACTTGCTGGCTTATCCCGCCGTTCGAGAGGAAGGGGTGACAACGGCGATCGGGTTATGGCATCAGCGCAACCGTTGGGCGGAAGGGGGCTACCAACGCTATCTGGATTACTGGCGACCCCTGGTGCAAAATCGTTTGGGACCAGGAAAGTCGTTGGATTTACTCGTCTTTTGCATGACCCAATATATTATCCCCACTGCCGCTGTGCCTGATTTATTGTTGGCAACGCTGCGGGGACGACTTCCCTTGCTCTACCCGATGACCATGATGACGGTGTTCATTTCCTTTATTGGTATGGTGGTGGGTCTCAATCGGGTCCGGCGACAGAAGCCCTTGGCCTCGGCACAAGCCCGCTTCCACCGACTCCCGTTTGGGTCAATATGGCGGCAACTGGGGCAACAGATGGGGGCGATCGCCCAAGCCATTCGGGGCACCCTGTATATGATGCACTGGTTCGTGGTGATGGTGAGTATGACCCTGCGGGTCTCCATCCGACCCAAGCGGCTCAAATGGGTGAAAACCGTCCACCACGGCGCTGATTTCAACAGTCCCCTACCGGAAACCCGTGAACCCGAACCCTCAGCCGAGGCGTAAAACTTGACTCTACCTACTAGATGGTAGATAATGGAGCCATGGAAAACAATACGGCTCAACAGATCTTGGATGTGGCTCAGGATATGGTGCGGAACCGAGGTTATAGTGCCTTCAGTTACGCCGATATTTCCGAGCAAGTGGGGATTCGTAAGGCCAGTGTCCATTACCATTTCCCCTCGAAGGAAAATCTAGTGACCATGCTGGTTAAGCGGTATCGGCAAGGGATGATGGGAGAGTGCGATCGCATCATCCACTCCGGCACCGACCCCTATGAACAACTCCGGCAATTTGTCCAGTTGTATCGCCACGGACTGCCCCAGGATCAAATCTGTCTTTGTGCCATGCTAGCCGCCGATTTTGCGGTCCTCCCTGCTCCCATTCAGGCTGAAATCCGGGCATTTTTTGCGGATACAGTAGCCTGGTTGACCGATCTCCTCCAACAGGGGTGTGAGGCCCAACTCTGGCTCTGCCAGCCCTCAGCGGCGCAGGAAGCCAAAAGTCTGATCGCCCTGTTGCAGGGGGCACAATTAATGGCGCGATCGGCGGAGGATAGTGACGAAGTATTTGATCAGATCACGGCTCCTGTGCTACAGGCTAAATTGCCCCCACCATAGTGGTCATCTAAACTGGTTTAATTTACGGATTGGGGTGGTTGAACCCTGCCAACGACGGAGTTTAGCCACCCAAACTCAATGGTCTTTTTTTTTGATTGCTTGTCTATCTTCTAGTAGATAACTTTTTCTGGATATTTTGGAGGAATCGCCCATGCAACTCAATGCAGATTTAACCCAGCGGGTTGTCATCGACACGGCGGCGTTGCCCTGGCAAGACTCGCCCATCGCTGGGGTACAGCGACGGATGCTGGACCGAGATGGGGCTGAAGTGGCCCGTGCTACTTCCATTGTGCGCTACGCTCCTGGTAGTCGCTTTTCGGCCCATACCCATGGTGGTGGTGAGGAGTTTTTGGTGCTGGAAGGCACCTTTTCGGACGAGCATGGGGATTATGGTCCTGGCACCTATGTCCGCAATCCCGTGGGTTCCCGTCATACACCCTACAGTGAATCAGGCTGTACGATTTTGGTGAAACTGTGGCAAATGGACCCCCAAGATCAGCAACAGGTGACAATCGATACCCGTAAAACGCCTTGGTTTCCTGGTCTGGTTCCTGGTCTAGAAGTGATGCCCCTGCACAGCTTTGGTCCTGAAAATGTGGCGCTGGTGAAGTGGGCACCGGGTACTCGATTTCAGCGCCATCAGCATTGGGGTGGCGAGGAAATTCTGGTACTGGAGGGGGTGTTTGAAGATGAGCAGGGGCGATATCCTCAGGGTGCCTGGTTGCGGAATCCCTCGATGAGTGTCCATACGCCGTTCAGTGAAACTGGCTGTGTAATCTTGGTGAAAACGGGTCATTTGGATATGGTGTTGCCTCAGGCTGGATAACAGAGGCTCAAGGGCATATTTTGCTGTTCATCATGTAAGTTCAGAGTTTTCCCGTAGGCTTTATTTAATGTAATACTGTAGCGTTGTGTTCTAAAAAATTTAGAGGATATAACGGAGATAAGCATTCACTGAATTTCTAGGTAACTTTAAGGTTATGTTAAGTCGTTTTTCCTTCAATTCTCTTGCAGCCTCGTTGTTGAGTATTCCCATTGCGATCGCCTCTAGTTCTGCTGTCTTAGCAGCCAAGCAAGGGTTTCAGGTTCAAAATAACACTAGCGTCGATTTGCACTATCTCTACGTCTCAGAATCTAGTTTAGATAATTGGGGCGATGATGTACTGGGAGCGCAGGAAGTTTTACCCCCTGGTAATTACATTGATATTATCTTTAATAACCCCGATCCTAACGTTTGCATTTACGATTTTCGGGGAGAATTTGCCGATGGCGATGTAGTGGAAGAATGGCAGTTTAATGTTTGCCAAAACGAGGCGTTTCAATTTTACGAGTATTGAAGCCTCGGTGGGTGAAGGATAAGGGGGATGGTCTACTCCTCATCGGGTTCGCGGCCAAAGTTGAGGTTTTCTAAACTTTGGCCCGGTGGTAGTTCGACGAAAACGCGATCGCCCGATTCTACCCCTGCCAAAATCTGGATTTGATTACCCACCTGTGCTCCCAAGGTGACAGGATTAAACCGGATCTGGTTATCCTGATCGGGCACCAGTACCCCTGACTGACCATTCTGGCGTACCACCGCCACCGATGGCACCACTAGGGTACTGGGTTGTTCGTTGCCAATAAAGGTAACATCCGCTTTCATGCCTGATCGCAGTAAACTTTGGTCTAGCCCTTCCGCCCCTATCTCTTGTAGGGCAACAGCCACTTCAAAGTAGATAAAATCTCCCCGGCTGCTATCGGTCACTGCCTCTGGAGCTACTCGCTTGACGGTACCCTCAAACACCTGTTCCGGATAGGCATCGACCACCAATTCCACGGGTTGCCCCAGTTGAATCTGGCCAATATCGACCTCTGGGACTTCTGCCAGCACTTCTAAACCTTGGGCTAATGCCACGATGGCAGAAGAGGTGGCTGAGGATACATCCGAGGCTGAGGTGGTCGGCGTGACAAAGGCTCCTTCGGTGGCGTAGCGTTGGGTGATAATGCCGCTAAAGGGGGCGCGGATGGTGGTGTCATTCAGCCGGACTTCGACTTCCCGTTGTCGTCCGATCGCTTCCCGTAGCTGGGCTTCCATGCTGGCGATGTCCTCTGGGCGGGTTCCGGCTTGGAGTAAATTGAGTCGATCCCGCGCCTCAGCTAATCCGGCTACGGCCTGATCCACATTAGCTTGGGCGCGATCGGCTTCATTGAGTACATTGTCTAAATCATCACGGGAAATCGCGCCTTCGTCGTATAGAGTTTGGTTGCGGCGTACCTTATCCTGGGCTAGGGCTAGTCTAGCATCCGCATCGCTGACTTGTCCTTCTGCCTGTTGCACCTGTGCCCGTCCTTGGGCAATGTCTTGGGGACGATTGCCATTCCGCAGGGCGGTTAATTGGGCTTCCAGTTGGGCGATGCGTGCTTGGGCTTGCAGCAGTTCTGCCTCAATGCTGTCTCGCTTCATTTGGGCGATGACTTGGCCTTGGGTGACGCGATCGCCCTGTTCCACATATAGCTCTACTAAAATATCTGAATTGCGTGGACTTAAATTGACGCTATTTATGGGCTGAACTGTACCACTTGCCGTAATTCGCACAGCTAATGGTTGAGAGATCACCTGTATGGTTAAATCCGTGATGTCATAGGGGGCAGTCCGCCGCCGATTCATGGTCAATGTTGCAAGACTACCCACGACAATTGTGGTGGCGAGGAAAGCGATCGCCCATCGCCACGGTCGTCTCACTTTACCAAACACGGGGAGATACATAGCCAGAAATTTAGTTAACAATCCGTTCGCCCCATTGCAGGGGAGATAATTCTAGTATAGTTTGCTCTGCTGGAAACGGTAGTTGCGATCGCCACTAAGTTTTCAAGCATCACATTTATCCCAATGTCGTTAGATCTGATCATTAAAACCGATCATCAGTTTCTAGGGCTGGAATACATTGACTAATTAGCTCGAACTCAAAACAATCGACCATCTGGCTGAGTCGCTGAGCGAAGGGGGCTTGCTCACCGGGAATTTCCTTAATCAATGCGTGGAGGGGACCAGGGTTGGCGATCGTCGCCGCTTGGCGAAATTGTGTCAACCACTCTGGAGGCATGACAGCAAAATCTGAGGGGTGAAGAGGCAACAATGCACTAGGGACTGATTCCCCAGTGGTCGGTCTCTCTTCATAGATAAACTCGATGCCTAAATGTTGTGTTAATTTCTCAAAAATTACGTTAGCACTCACGGGCTTGCGTACAAAGTCATCACAACCTTTGGCTAAAACGATTTCTCGTTCGTCTTCAAATACACTTGCTGTAAACGCAATAATGACCGTTGCTTGCCCTGCCAAATGGGCTTTAATATACTGAGTGGCTTCATAGCCATCCATCACGGGCATTCGCATATCCATCCAGATTAAATGGGGCTGCCATTCTTGCCACAGCGCCACAGCCCATTGACCATTCTCCGCTTCCCGTACATCAAAACCTAATGGAGATAGCAATTTTAGCAAGAATTGGCGATTGTCCCAGCGATCATCCACCACCAGGATGCGATAGGTTGGCTGGTTCGCGGCCACCCCCACGACTCGGCGGGACTCGGCAGTTTCAGGAATATCCACCGCAAATACTTCTTTTACGGGGAGGCTGAGGCTAAATTTTGTCCCTTCTCCCATCACGCTTTGGGCAGTAAGGGTACCGCCCATCAAGGTCGTAAACCGTTGACTGATGGCTAAGCCGAGGCCAGTGCCTTCCAGGTTGGGTTGTAATTGGGTAAAGGCATCAAAGATGGCGGTTAGTTGTTGAGCCGGAATGCCAATCCCCGTGTCTTCAATTTCAAGGTGTAGGCGATGGGTTGAATCGGTCTGTGGGTTTTCGGTTTCCGCCTCTGCCTTGGCCCGAATGGTGATGGACCCGGTAGCAGTGAATTTCATGGCATTGCCTAATAGATTAATCAAAATTTGCCGTAACTTCTTTTGATCGGCATGGATACATTGGGGTAACGACCCATCCGGTACGAGGTTAAGTATTAGTCCTTTGGACTGTGCCCGTAGGCAAAACATATTGTAAATTTCCTGGAGAAGGCTCTCGATGTCAAAGTTGCTAGGGTTGAGGATGGTGCGCTCTGCGTCTAGTTTGGATAAGTCCAACACATCATTGATTAAATCCAGTAAGTGATCAGCGCTGTGACTGATAATGTTGAGATATTCTTGATCGGTGGTTTGGGGGGTGGTTTGACGGTTCATCAGTT
>JAYKIC010000603.1:0-17567 GCA_035284985.1 Leptolyngbyaceae cyanobacterium | reverse complement strand
ATGGTCATGTGGTGTATTGCCCTCGCTTCAGGGTTGCCCATGCGATATGTCGGAACTGCGGCCCTGAGTGGTTTGGGCCTAGCCGTGATTAGTGTGAGTTTTCAAGAGTATCAACGACGGCGGATTCTATCTTTCCTCAATCCATGGCAGATGGCAGATGGGGATGGTTATCAGCTAGTTCAAAGTTTGTTAGCCATTGGATCAGGGGGCTTTTGGGGCCGAGGCTTGGGCCTATCTCAGCAAAAATTGTTTTATTTGCCCATTCAATATACTGACTTTATCTTTGCTGTTTTTGCCGAAGAATTTGGTTTTCTCGGCTGTTTCGTGTTCCTCTGTTTTCTGGGCGCTTATGCCACTTTGGGGTTGAGGGTTGCCATAAACACCACCCACCCGGTTTATCAACTGGTGGCAATTGGTTGTGTGGTGTTGTTAATAGGCCAGTCTATTCTGAATATTGGCGTTGCGACTGGAGCCTTGCCGACCACAGGATTACCCCTACCATTAATTAGTTATGGGGGGAGTTCCATGCTCTCTAGTTTGATTACAGCCGGGTTACTGGTACGGGTAGCACGGGAATTGGACGGGGATGCTGGGTCTTTCAGGCATCAAGTTTTTTAGGATATGCCATGAGGAATGCTCATGAAATCAAACCTGAGATTTGTATTTGGAGACGGGGGCAGCCTCCCCAACCCAGTTCTCTGAACTTTTTCAATTTCCTTGCCTTTGGGAGACTGGCAGGCGATTAGATTTGCCGTAATATCAAAAGGGGGCTAAGTAATGTAACTTTATTGGCGTGGGTAAGACTGTCTCTAGTCCGCTTCACGCCTTTACCTCAGCTAACCTGGACTCGTTTTAGTTTAATTAGACGGTTTGCCTGGGGATGGGCTGCCCTGGGAATGGTTGGTTAGTCTTGTGCCCTGTTTCACTGCTGATTTTTATTTGATGTATGCGGCCATCTCATTATGTTTGACGCTATCCAAACTGGACTTTACTATACTGAGCAATTTGCTGACCGGGTTGTGTCGGGGCAACTGAATCACCTTGGTCCGCTCAGTCTGGTAATTATTTTTGGAGCGGGGCTGCTCACTAGTATTACTCCCTGTACGTTATCAATGTTGCCACTAACAGTTGGTTATATGGGAGGGTATGACACGGACAATCGGGGGCAGGCGGCTCAGCAGTCCTTGTGGTTTGCCCTGGGATTGGCGACGACATTAGCGTTGTTGGGCAGTGTGGCGGCGATCGCCGGACGGGTGTATGGTCAAGTCGGCATTGGCTTACCCATCATCGTCAGTTTGATTGCGATTTTGATGGGATTTAACCTCCTAGAACTTCTGCCCCTACGGTTCCCATCTATTGGCACAACGGAATGGATTCGGGCAGACTGGCCTAGGGGCGTAAGAGCCTATGTCGTTGGTTTGACCTTTGGCTTAGTGGCTTCTCCCTGTAGCACCCCAGTTTTAGCCACCTTGTTAGCGTGGGTCATGACGTTGAAACAGCCCGTGTTGGGTAGCCTGATTTTGTTTGTATACACCGCAGGCTATGTGGTACCCATTATTGTTGCGGGGACATTCACCGCTATGGCGAAGCAAATGTTATCCCTACGGCAGTGGTCTAGCTGGATTACCCCAGCGAGTGGTGTGGTCCTGATTATTTTTGGGGTTTTTACCTTGTTGTCAAGGCTGCTGCCTGTGATGACGACCTAGTTGGCTGGGGCGGTCTACCGTAGAAGGTTGGCAGAGCTTACCCTGGCCCCGAATCGAAGATGCTTAACTGACAGGGATAGAATGAAGGATCATAATAATTTGAGTGGGGGGACTGTGAATTCAACATCCGCTCCAACCCAGAACGATATAGTGGCTCACTCTACCACGGCTGATGGGGATGGTTTACCAGGATCAACCACCGTTGGGGCTGGGGCACAGGCGGATGGGTCGTTGGCCCAAGCTCCACAACCGGACTCTCAAAATCCTCTCAAGTCCTATCTGAAGGGCCAAGTGGTTCCGGTGTTAGCGGATTTGCGACTCGCCATTCTGTTGCTGCTGGCGATCGCCCTCTTCAGCATTTCCGGCACCGTGATTGAGCAAGGCCAATCCCTGGCATTTTACCAAACCAACTATCCAGAAGACCCGGCCTTATTCGGTTTCCTCTCATGGAAAGTATTGCTCACGTTGGGCTTGGATCACGTTTACCGCACCTGGTGGTTTTTAAGCCTGTTAGTCTTATTGGGTGCTAGTTTGACTGCCTGCACCTTTACCCGTCAGTTACCCACCTTAAAAGCAGCTCGGCGCTGGTCGTTTTACACCAAACCTCAGCAGTTCCAAAAATTGGCCCTGAGCGCCGAATTACCCACCACTGATTTTGACCCAGTGACGACCTACTTGCAGCAGCAACGGTATCAGATTTTTCGGGAGGGCGATCGCCTCTACGCCCGTAAGGGCATTGTGGGGCGCATTGGGCCGATCGTGGTTCATGCCAGTATGCTCATCGTGCTAGCGGGAAGTATTTGGGGGGCCATGACCGGATTTTTTGCCCAAGAATCAATCCCCAGTGGCCAGATCGCCCCCGTTCAAAACATTCTGGATGCAGGTCCGTGGGCCGCTCCCCAATTGCCCAAAGATTGGGCGATTAAAGTGAATCGATTTTGGATTGATTACGATCCATCCGGGCGGATTGATCAGTTTTACTCCGATTTATCCATCGTGGACGAGGGCGGTAACGAAGTTGACCAAGATGTCATTTACGTCAACCATCCCTTCAAGTACCGTGGGGTCACGATGTATCAGACCGATTGGGGCATTTCTGCGATTCAAGTGCGCGTGAACAATAGCCCTACCCTGCAACTGCCGATGGCACCCTTGGATACGAATGGTCAAGGACGTTTGTGGGGAACATGGGTGCCCACGAAACCCGATCTCAGTTCCGGTGTTGCCGTGGTAGCAAAGGATTTACAGGGCACGGTTTTAGTCTACGGGACGGATGGGCAATTAGTGAGCATTCTCCGAGAAGGTTTTTCCGTTGAGGTCGATTCTGTCAATCTCACCCTGGTGCAAATTCTGGGTAGCACGGGTTTGCAAATCAAGGCCGATCCTGGGATTCCCATTGTCTACACCGGGTTTGCCCTGTTGATGATTGGGGTGGTGATGAGCTATGTTTCTCATTCGCAAATCTGGGTACTTCGCACCCCGTCCCAACTCTATATTGGGGGACGGACCAACCGGGCGCAAGTGACCTTTGAACGAGAATTGATCGGGTTGCTAAATTCTCTCCCCCCTGAGCCTGAGACTTTGCGATCCCATGGGTCTGAATCTACCGCTGTGCCGCCTGCCTAAGAATGGTCGCGCAAGGGATCTGGAGCCTTTAGGTTGAGGGTGACTACTCCGTGTCCACCCCTAACAAATTCTTAGATCTGAACAGGACTGTGAGGGATGACAGCCAAAACACTAAAGCCAAAAACTGAAGTGAGAGAGGGTAAAATTGCCCCCTGAGCAACGAAATATCACTTGATGGATTAAGGCATTCTTCGTTTGCAACCCTAAACGGATATGGGGATCAAGCATTGCTCTTGGATGGTTGGCTAAGTTGTTGCCTTTTGTTTCGGTTTGGGTTAGAACCTGATTCTGACCATTAAAAGCGGTCATGGCTAAGGGGCGGGAACTGGTGACACAAACTTCTATTTGGCGAATGGGCTGGAGAAAAGTTGTGTCCATGAATCCTTGCTTAGGGGCACCCATTAAGGCAATCATATCCATATTGGCTTCTGGATAGGCCGGGTTGGATGGGTAGAGGGCGATCGCATTCTCAAAGCGGATGCCCTGATCGAGAAACTGCTCCGTAACCCGTTCAAAATTGGTCAGAGTTTCCAGATCAACGAATTGCGGCGGGGATACCCCATCGTTATACTTGGGCTGGGTTAATACAGAAGATCGCAGATCGGGAAACTGGGTGCAGTCAGAAAGGGGTGGCTCACTGGCTGGCACTGGTCCTGATCCCAAGGGCGATCGCCCTTGGGTCCGATAATCGGAAGGGAGATGGGGCACCCGCTTTAAGGTACAAGGACGGGATGACATCGGCTGGCCTAAATCACTGAACGCTGCCTTGCCTAAAGCAGGGGGATTTCCTGGGACCGTATTGGAGGAAGGCATAAAGGGTGTCACCATCCGATGCTCCTTAGCAGGATTTGCTAGTACGTATTTCATCCGGGCACCCTGGACGTGAATTAACGTCTAAACCTATATACCTCTGATCGGTACATCCATCTTGACCGTATTATCTCTGATTTTTCAGGGGCGGTAATGGGCGTTTGCCATGGAGAATAATTCGGGGAATAAAGAATGAATCCCAGTATTAATCAATGTTTGAGCCGATGGAAACGGGCGATCGCACCTGATAAATTCACAGGATCTTCAAAGGAGCAGTGGAACCATTTATAAAAAACTTCTATGTTTTTGTAGGAATCTATACCAACATTAAATTACATTGCAGAATGTTTAGCCCCTAGATGAAGATTTGCTACTGTTACACAGCAAGGTCCGATATAATCACTTCCATTGGTTGCCTTAAGGCCGGACTGTTTGTTAAATCTTGCTGTTACCGATAAGTTTTGATTAAGCTATTGGCTCTGTTATTTGTGGCTGTTAATTTTAGCTTTGTAATTTAGAACACTGTTTTGGGGCATAGCCTGTCCCGTAGCATTGGGATAGGCTTAGTTGCGGTGATAACCCTATGCTTATAACGATAGACTGTTCATTTCTGTGTTACTCATTTGGACTAAATCCGTGATTGCCATCTACCCCGGTAGCTTTGATCCCATCACATTTGGCCATCTAGACATCATTGAACGAGGATGTCAAATGTTTGATGGTATCATCGTTGCCGTGCTGAGCAATCCGAGTAAGCAACCACTGTTTACCGTGGACCAGCGTATCCAGCAAATTCGGCATGTTACCCGTCACCTTCCCTCTGTTACCGTTGATTGTTTTAACGGTCTGACTGTGACCTATGCCAAGGTGCATCAAGCTAGGGTTTTATTACGGGGGCTACGGGCAGTTTCAGACTTTGAATTTGAGCTGCAAATGGCCCATACTAATAAGACCCTAGCGAACGATATTGAAACCGTTTTCTTGGCGACTTCTACCGAATATAGTTTTCTCAGTAGCAGCGTTGTTAAGGAAATTGCCAAGTTTGGTGGTTCCATTGACCATCTTGTCCCTGCCGTTATTGCTAAGGATGTTCAAAAATGCTACGCCAAGAGTCCCACATGCTAAGTTATTCTGCACCTGCTAATCCTTCCTCTGTTGAGTCTATGTCCTATGGAGACGCGCCTAGCGCCCCGCTAGCCAGGGATCATGCCCCATCGCTACAAGAGACTGATATCCATCGTGAACTGAATCAGATGGAAGAGTTGTTGCTAGATAGTCCCCGCATTCCCCTGAGTCGCCGGACTTTGGTGGATGAGGATCGCATTTTGGAACAGTTGGATGCGATTCGGTTGGCATTGCCGGATGTGATCCATGATGCCCTCAATGTGGTGCGGCAAAAAGAGGCGATCTTGCAGGAAGCGGAACAATATTCCCAAGAAATTATTGCTTCGGCGGAGCGACGGGCCGTCCAGATTCTCGATGAGATGCCCCTAATCCGGCAAGCGGAGATGGAAGCGGCTCAGACCCGTCAGCAACTTCAGCGGGAATGTCAGGCTCTGCGGGAAGAGTTTTTAGCGGAAATGGAACAACTCCGTCGCCAAACTCAGCAGGAAGCGGATGATTTACGACAACGGGCGATCGCCGAATGCCATGATATTCAACAAGGGGCGGACGATTATGCCGACCAAGTGTTGCGAGATATGGAACACCGCCTGACTACGATGCTAACGGTGATTCGGAATGGGCGACAACAACTTCAGGTGCAGCAGGCCCACGAGCAATCTCGCCGGACCTAAGCCCCAGAGTTTGCCTTAATTCATTTGGGCTTGGGCCTCAGTCCAATGTTTTTGCAAGGTATGGACAGGTAATGGTCCTTGGAGATGGTGCCAAGGAAGAGGTTGATTGGTATCCCAGGATTCATGGACATAAAAGTCGAGGGGAGGGAGGCGATCGCCCAACTCCTTAAACGCTCGACGATAGCTGCCCCAGGATGCGCCGCACTGCCGCACATACTCCAACACATGGGAAAGACGGCGATCGCCCCTAGAAATCAACGCTTGCACCACCGATCCCTTATAGCTTTCGGGCCGAAAGTCGATGCCGTGGGATCGCAACTGTTTTTGCAAATATTTCAACCGTCGATCCGCCTCCCGATTCACCCCACACCACTGAAAGGGCGTGTGGGACTTGGGTACAAACGTGCTGCATCCCAGGGTTAGCTTTAACCCCGGCACCTGTTTTTTCAGGTTAATCATCATCGTCGCCGTTAGCTCCACATCAGCCATGGATTCCCCCGGTACCCCCACCATGCCATAGAGTTTGAGCGCCTTTAATCCCCCCGCCTTGGCATTGGCCGCAGCGATCAAAATTTCATCAGTAGTCAACTTTTTATTGACAATTCGCCGCACTCGCTCCGATCCGCTTTCCACCGCAATGGTAATGGACTGGGTATCATGCTTAACCAAGGTTTGGGCCAACTGGGGCGTGACCGTATTGGTACGAACTGAGGCGATGCTAACCCGCACCTGATCGTATTGGGGATGGTTCAGATGTTGCAACAGCGCTTCAAACTCAGGATGTTGGGTCACGGAAGCCCCCAATAGGCCGATGCGATCGGTGACAGTTAAGCCCCGCTCGATGGCAGGGATCAAGCTTTCTTCTAGGGATGCGGTGCGGAAGGGCAGGGTGAGATAGCTGGCAAGACAAAAGCGGCACAGTTCAGGACAACTCCGCACCACTTCCACCATGTAAATGCTCTCCCAGGCCGCTTTGGCTGTGACCACCGTGGAACTGGAGAGGGTATTGCCCCGATAGGTCTGTTTGGTAATTTGGGCGGGAATGTCTGGACTAATGGGGGCGATCGCTCGAAATTCTCCATTTTCCCCATCGTACTCCGGTTCATACAATGAGGGCACATAGATCCCAGGTACTTGGGCTAAATGCCGCAGTTGGGTGGCGCGATCGCCATGCCGCACCGCCTGGTAAGCCTCCACAAATTCCGCCAACAGGAGTTCCCCATCCCCCAACAAAATCACATCAAAAAAGTCGGCAAAGGGTTCGGGGTTCGCCGTCAGGACTGGACCTCCGCCAAAGATGAGGGGATGGTGATCAGTGCGCTGGTGCGATCGCACCGGAACCTGTAACTGCTCAAGTAAGTCTAAAAGATTGGTGTAGTCTAGCTCCCACGACAGCGAAAATCCTACCAACTCCGGTTGACTAGGGAGGGAGTCGTGGCCATCGGTAAACAGCCGCCCGACATTTAAATCGGCCCGACTCGCCAAGGTAGCCCAGACCATCTGATAGCCCAAACTGGTGATGCCCACGCTGTACTCATTGGGAAACGCAAAAATTAAGGGAACTGCATCTCCCTTTGATGAAGCTGGGGTAAATAATAGATGCTCATCAGAGAATAGGGAAATCACGCAACATTGACCAACACACTACGTATTTAGCCTAGCACTCTTAATTTAGACGACTAATGTTACTTCAGTCATGTGATGCTGTGATCTATCACACTTTTTGGGGTTATTCCTGACGTTGCATTTCCATAGTTCCCAGTGTTAATACTAAAACTTTGTAATTATTTATTGTTTTTTCAGTTTAACTATGGCGAACATACGGTACTCCCCTTTCTCAAGATCTTTTACATTTAGAACATCAGGACACCATCGTTGGATACCGGGTGGTGGGGTGAATCTACTTCTATGGATAAGTTTTAAGGGGCCATATTCGTCGGACGATCCAGACTAATGCTCTGCATAATGCTTGGGTTAACAGTCAGATCCTCTGCCCAGTATGTCTCCAGGTTTGGTTGCTTTATACGGCTTACTTTATATTGCTTGCTTTATAAGCGTTGCGCCATTTTTGAGCGACAACCGCTAGGTTCAAATCGCTAACGACAACATAGCAATGTTGCTGCGTCAACCCTGTTGCTTCTGCCTGGGTTGAACTGGATTTTGGCCTGAACAACCAAGCTAAATCATATTGAACACTCATATGTAGTAGACGAATTAGGATATAAACCATGAGTACTCGTGAACGCGATGACGGAACGTTTGTACCGCTGGTGGAGAGGGTATCAATGGACACTTCAAAGAATAATCCCATATCGCCCCCATCCGATGTAGCCATACAACTTGAACGAGGGATTGAGTATCATAAACTCCGGGAATTTGAAAAGGCAGTCTCGTGTTTTCAAGGCGCGATCGCTACTTATCGGCAGTTGGCTGATCGGGCAGGGGAAACGAGGGCATTGATTGGTCTTTCCTCCGCACTCTATGGTTTGGGGGATTATGCTGCGGTGATTGGAGCTTGCCATGCGGGAATGACCGCAGCCCGTGAAGTGGGGGATCGGGCTTCAGAAAAGCAAGCCCTCGATAATTTGGGTAATACCTATCGGCACTTACGGGATTATCAGCAAGCGCTCCAACATCAAACCCACAGTATTGATATTGCTAGGGCGTTAGCGGATACCAAGGGAGAAGCCGTTACGTTTAGTAATATGGGTCTGGTCTATAAAGCGATGGGGGACTGTGACGCTGCTATTGTTCATTACCAGAAGGGGTTGGCCCTAGCAAATGAAGCAGGGGATCTCTACATTGAAGGTCAGATCCTACGGAATTTGGGTAACACGTATCATGGGTTGGGCCATTATGCCAAAACCGTGGAATGTTATGAACGTCTGCTTGAAATCGCCCACTATCGCGGCGATAAACGTTCGGAGATTCATATTTTGAAAAATTTGGGCAGTGTCTACTATACGATGGAAAATTATTCCAAGGCCATTGAGCGACACCAGCAACGATTGGCGATCGCCCAGCGTATCCAGGACTACCGCCATCAAGCCCAATCCCTTGAAAGTCTGGGAATTATTTACGATGCCAGGGGACAATATTCCTGTGCCCTCTCCTGCCATGAGCAGCAGTTACAGTTGGCCCAGCGACTGAACGATATTCGTGCCATCAGAAAGATCCAGGCAACCTTACGGAATCTGTATTACGCCATCGGGGACTATGCCAAAGCTGGGGAATATTCCATGGTTGAACCCCAAGCCTGTTAATAGTTTGGGGACGATGTAGCATTAGCCATAAGCGTCTCCCCTAACCAATGGGCCTATTCCTATAGCAGTTTTGGTTAGTAGAGGCACTCAACCGTAAAATTATCATCCCTTCTGTAGTCCACTCTGGCATCTAG
Organism: Leptolyngbyaceae cyanobacterium; assembly: GCA_035284985.1. GTDB lineage: Bacteria > Cyanobacteriota > Cyanobacteriia > CAKZMO01 > CAKZMO01 > JAAHGY01. Next base: position 8,232 of record JAYKIC010000603.1, on the reverse strand, counting down.
GCGGCTAACATCAGCACTCTGACGTTTTGAGCGCAGCAACAACTGCATACTTTCAGCGCTACTGAACGTCGGATATCCCCCCGCAAAAATATAGCTCCCTTGCCGCGATCGCGCCATGCAAGCGGAAGGCTGGGTGCGGCGGACAAAGGTTAGTTGGGTCCGGTTTTCGGAATCGGTGGGAATGACAACAATATAGTTACCACGATTGATTTGAGCCGCATTTGCTGACGCTTGTTGAGCTTCTGATCCAGAAGGGGCGGGGGGAGTGTTTGGTGTCTCTGAACTTGGGGGGACAGAAATCTGGCCTGGAGCTTGGTTCCGTAACGCAGTGATGGTGCTTGCTCCTGCCACACCATCTACCAATAATCCTTTAAATTGCTGAAACTGGCGGACTCTGGTTTCAGTGATACTGCCGAAGTCGCCATCAATGGCGGTAAACGCAACTCGTTCGTTCAGAAGTTGTTGAAGTTCCCTTACGTCAGCCCCTTGATCGCCTCGGCTTAAGGGGCGATCGCCCAACCGGAAGCTGCTAGAACCGCCTGATGCTCCGCTATTCGTGTTCTGTGGGGTTGAAAAGTCAAACAGGCGGCGATCGGTCGTAGGACCATAAACTCCATCCGATGGCAATCCCACTGACTGCTGGTAACGGCTGACGGCTTCCGTGGTGATGGAGCCATAAAAACCTGTAGCCTCGGCATTGAAAAAGCCAGTTTCCCGTAAACGCCGCTGTAGTTGCTGGACAAGGGGACTCTGACTCCCTTGCTGGAGAACCTGACCCGGAGCTAAAATTCCCGCCTGAGCGGCAGTGCTCCAAAGTAAGTGTGTAACAATATTAGCGGCTAATACCAATAGGGCGATCGCCCCCCGTGAACCTGATCGTTTGAACTTGGGCCATCCATGCCATAGCGAAGCAGGGGAGATGGCTGTGGCAGAGGGGTGGTAGATACAGGGAGTTTCATACTCCGCAGCAATCTCTAAGAATGCAAGAATTTCCATAGGATAGACCAGGGGAAATAATAGGGAATAGAACTGTCGGATAAATCTAATTTTTTAACAACTTCAATCCAATGGAATTAAATATTACAAATATAACAATCTTAGTCAGGATTATAAAATAAACTTATGTAAATAGGTGTGACTAGTGCCGAAATTTTAGCGCTAGACAAATAATAGCTTACGAACCTGCATCTGACTCAACTATTTGGTCGCTCCTGCTTCCCTGGGCAAGGGTCATGATATGGAACTAGAAAAAGTTGGGGCAGGGGTAGGTTATGTCCGTTGACGTTTGGCTTCATATAAAACTAAGGCGGTGGCGATCGCCGCATTTAGGGATTCCACATGGGGTGAGAGGGGAATCTGGACCACTTTATCTGCACTGGCTAGCACGGGTTCTGAAACTCCGGCCCCTTCATTGCCAACCAAAATTAGGGAAGGTAATCGGTAGTCAATATCCCAATAGGACAGGTTGGTGTTGGGGCTGGTGGCTATGACTTGTAGTGGGCTGGGCTGGAAGCGGGTACGCAGTTGCTCAATGGTTTTGGGTAAATCTGGGCTAATTTCCATGGCTAGGCGAAACCATTGCCCCGCTGAGGCCCTGAGGACTTTGGGATGAGTCGGGTCAACACTACCCTGGCTCAGCCATAGGATATCTACATCTACGGCGGTCGCGGTGCGAATGATAGTGCCAAGATTACCCGGATCTTGCAAGGCATCCACAACGACTCCTAAAAATGGAAGGGTGGGTGGTGTATCCCAAGGTACGGCGGCACCCAATTGGTAAGGGGCGATCGCCACTACTCCATCCGGGTTTACCGTTGTGGCGATCGCCGCCACAACGGCATCGCTCACTAATTCGGAACGCTGGGATTGGGCGATCGCCTTACCCAATAATGGCAAATGATGATCTCGCCAGCCTGCGGTGTAACACAGGGTCTCAAAAGGAATATTGGCCTCGCAAGCCTCTTCCAATAAATGGGTTCCTTCTAGTAAAATCTTGCCCTGCCGCTGCCGCTCCTTGGCCTGTTTAAGTAGCCGAAACTGCTTGACCACTGGATTGCGAATACTCGTTAGCAAAGCCCTAGTCCCCCTCTCCCTAGGCTAGATTGACTCCCTTACAGTCCCTGATCGACTTTCTACAATTGATATAGCGATCGCCACATTGGTTAGGACGTTGTTTTCCCCCGCGCTGCGGGGAAAAACAACATTTATGTCTTAACCTAAGTGTCTACGGCTACACCAGACCAGGTAACGTTTTACATACAAAACCTGACAATAGCTTGAAAAGAACCTACTATCTATGCCTATCATCGCTGTGCAATTCAATGCTGCGCCGTTTAACGCTACGCAATCTAATTAGCATATACTCGCCGCTGCTGGTAGATGCCGCACTCGCGCCATGACTACCACAGGGGAAGCCCCAAACAACCAAATAAATGCGGAACTCGGGACTTGAACCCGAATGTCCTTTGAATCAGACACTAGAACCTGAATCTAGCGCGTCTACCAATTCCGCCAGTTCCGCTAAGACCCTATATCAATGACAATTTTGTATTCTCTATTGCTTACAGTGTAATGTCAATTACCTAAAGAGGTTTATCCAATTGAAATTACTGATGCAACTGACACTAACTTATCAAACTTCCCCAGAGAATAGCCCAAAGTGACGATGCCCCCTATCGCCACCTAAATCTTTTGGGTAGAATCAATTGCAATCTGATATTAAGAATCATTTAGAAGTGAATTAGTTCCTGGAGGATATGGTCATCGCTCATTCTCAATCGCAAGATATGTCTCCCCCAGTTCAAGAGTCGGTCTTGAACATTGTTGGAGGTTATCCACTCTCAGGGCATGTTAGGGTGAGTGGTGCTAAAAACTCTGCCCTTGTTTTGATGGCGGCATCCTTGTTATGTCCGCAGGAGTTACGACTACACAACGTCCCAGATTTAGCAGATGTGGGGCGGATGGCCGACATTATCCGCTCTTTAGGGGCTTCAGTGGTGAAAGATGGCGATAGTCTACTGCTGGATGCTTCTAGTATTGGCCGATCGAACGCACCCTATGAATTAGTAAGCCAACTTAGGGCCAGCTTTTTTGCCATTGGTCCCATTCTGGCTCGCTTAGGGGAGGCGAAAATGCCATTGCCAGGGGGGTGTGCTATTGGGGCGAGACCTGTGGATCTCCACGTCCGAGGTTTACGGGCCTTGGGTGCCAATGTTCACATTGACCACGGTATTGTTCATGCCTACGTTCCTGGTCATCAAAAGCGTTTGATCGGTGCCCGTATCTACTTAGATTGTCCTAGTGTGGGAGCCACTGAAACGCTGATGATGGCTGCCACGCTGGCAGACGGAGAAACTATTATTGAAAATGCAGCCCAAGAACCTGAAGTCGTAGACCTTGCCAACTTTTGCTGTTCCATGGGGGCTAAAATCCGGGGGGCTGGAACCAAGACAATTGTAATTTCTGGTGTGCCTGAACTACACAGTACGGATTATGGAATTGTGCCCGATCGCATTGAGGCTGGTACCTTCTTGGTAGCTGGAGCCGCGATCGCTCGCTCCGAATTTACCGTAGGTCCACTTGTTCCTGCCCACCTGACAGCGGTGATTACTAAGTTACGTTCCGTAGGTGCAGAAATCAAAATTGAGACCCACGACACTGTACGGGTGGTGTCATCTCGACCTCTGACGGCGGTGGATATTGAAACTCTTCCCTTCCCTGGGTTTCCGACGGATATGCAAGCCCAGTTTATGGCCCTACTAACCTTGAGTGAGGGCAACAGCGTCATTACCGAAACGGTGTTTGAAAATCGACTACGGCATGTGGCTGAACTAAACCGCATGGGTGCTGATATTCGCGTTAAGGGCAATATCGCTGTTGTAAGAGGGGTGCCATTTTTATCGGGTGCGCCTGTGTTGGCAACGGACTTACGCGCATCAGCAGCCCTAGTTATTGCTGGTCTAGCAGCCCAAGGCACAACCCAAATTCGAGGCTTGCAGCATCTTGATCGGGGCTATGAAAGGATAGAGGATAAGCTGAGACAACTGGGGGCTTGTATTGAGCGAGTCAATGTTGATGTTGAAACTGATGGAACACCGTCATCAGCTCCGCCATCATTCCCTTCTCTGAGTCAAGAGGCTTCTCTAAAGTCTTCATAGAACTTTAGTTTTGAGATATAGGAAAGGGCGAGAGAATATTGATTCTTTCGCCCTTTCCTATGGGATGCACAGACAATTCTAAATTATTTGATCCAGATCTCCCGTAACCTGTGAAAGGAGATCTGGATCTTTACTAAGGTAGCCACCAATAAGATGATGGATTATTCTGATGCTTGTGGTAGAAGCTCCCGCTTTTCAGCCGCCGAGACTTTCACTTGACCATCTTCATCCACGTCTACAATGGCCGTATCTCCATCTTGAACCCGCCCTGACAGAATTTCTTCTGCTAGGGAGTCTTCCAAGAGCCGCATAATGGCACGACGCAGGGGACGGGCACCGTAACTGGGATTGTATCCTTCTTCAATCAGACGCTCTTTAAACCGATCGGTGATTTCCAAGGTAATCCCTTGTTCCTCCAATCGTCCAAAGACCTCTTTGAGGAGAATCGTGGAGATTTCCTTGACTTCATCCTTCGTCAACTGACGGAAGACGATGATTTCATCTAGTCGGTTCAAGAACTCAGGACGGAAGTACTGCTTCAGCTCTTCGTTCACCAATGAACGGATACGATGGTACTGGGCATCGGCTTCGTTGTCCGAAGAAAACTCAAATCCTAGTCCAGTGCCACCCTTCTCAATCACTTTCGATCCAATATTGGAAGTCATGATGAGCAGGGTATTTTTGAAGTCAACGGTTCGACCCTTCGCATCAGTTAACCGACCATCTTCAAGGATTTGCAACAGCATATTGAAGATATCAGGGTGGGCTTTTTCGATCTCGTCAAATAGCACCACCGTGTAAGGACGGCGACGGACGGCCTCCGTAAGCTGCCCTCCTTCGTTGTAGCCAACATATCCGGGTGGAGAACCAATCAATTTGGATACGGTATGCCGTTCCATGTATTCCGACATATCTAGACGGATCATGGCTTCTTCCGAACCGAAGAAGTAAGAGGCTAAGGCTTTGGTTAACTCGGTTTTACCAACACCTGTGGGACCGGAGAAGATGAAACTGGCAATGGGGCGGTTAGGATTTTTCAAACCTACCCTAGCCCGACGAATGGCTCGTGAAACGGCCTTAACGGCTTCTTCCTGGCCAATCAACCGCTGATGCAAGGTGTCTTCCATGTGCAGCAGTTTCTCAGATTCAGATTCGGTCAGCTTTTGGACAGGTACTCCGGTCCAAGAGGCCACAATCTGAGCAATGTCTTCCTCGGTAACGACAGGGGAGAGGGAATCTCCACCGTCGGCATCTTCTGTCTTCTTGCTTTGGGCGATCGCTCGAATCTCAGACTTAATTTCCATCTCCCGGTCCCGCAATTCTCCGGCCTTATCAAAGTCCTGAGACCGAACGGCCTCATCTTTTTCCTTCAATAACTGGCGGAGTTCCTTGTCTAACTCCTTGGCGGCAGGAGGAAGCTGGGAATTAATCAGCCGAACCCGTGAACCGGCTTCGTCAACTAAGTCAATCGCTTTATCTGGCAAATAGCGATCGGAGATGTAGCGATCGGAGAGCTTAGCGGCTGCATCCAAGGCTTCATCGGAAATTTTCAGCTTATGGTGCTGCTCATAGCGATCGCGCAACCCGTGTAAAATTTCCACAGTTTCCTCAACGGAGGGTTCTCCCACCACAACAGGCTGAAAACGACGCTCAAGGGCAGCATCCCGCTCAATATGTTTACGGTATTCATCCAGCGTGGTTGCACCAATACACTGAAGCTCACCCCGAGCTAGAGCAGGCTTGAGAATATTGGCTGCATCAATTGCGCCCTCAGCTGCTCCTGCCCCGATCAACGTATGAACTTCATCAATCACCAAAATGACATTAGCGGCTTGACGAATCTCATCCATGATCTTCTTCAGGCGTTCTTCAAATTCACCCCGATATTTGGTGCCTGCCACTAAAAGACCGATGTCAAGGGTGACAACTCGCTTCTCTTCGAGAATATCCGGGATGTCCCCATTGGAGATGCGCTGGGCCAAACCCTCGGCGATCGCCGTTTTACCCACACCCGGTTCACCAATGAGTACCGGATTATTTTTAGTCCGACGACCGAGGATTTGAATGACCCGTTCAATTTCTTTCTGGCGACCCACAACGGGGTCCAATTTTCCTTCCCCAGCAAGCTGAGTCAGGTTAGAGCCAAATTCATCCAAGGTTGGAGTCTTCGTCCGCCCTTGACCACCCCCTGAGGGTACCTCAGCGGTTTCGCCCAACATCCGAATGACTTGAGTTCGGACCTTAGATAAATCAACGCCTAAATTCTCAAGAACACGGGCTGCTACCCCCTCGCCCTCTCGAATTAAACCCAATAACAAGTGCTCAGTACCGATGTAATTGTGCCCAAGTTGCCGAGCTTCTTCTAGGGATAACTCTAAAACCCGCTTGGCCCGTGGTGTGAACGGAATTTCAACCGCCACAAACCCAGAACCACGACCGATGATCTTTTCGACCTCAATCCGAGCATCTTTAAGGTTCACCCCCATGGACTTTAAGACCTTGGCGGCGACCCCAGTACCCTCTCCAATGAGACCCAGGAGGATCTGCTCTGTTCCTACGAAGTTGTGCCCCAGGCGACGGGCTTCCTCTTGGGCAAGCATTATCACCTTAATGGCTTTCTCTGTGAAGCGTTCAAACATGGCGTTTTTCCATCACCTGCTGCGTGCCAGTAAGGTTGATTCTAGCACAGGCAAACGAGTTGGGCAGCACAATAGAGCCGTTCGGTAAAGGGTAGGGATTACCGAAACCACCTGCTGAACCTAGCTGCATCTTTGGTTACACAGCATAAGAATGCTTAATATTGATTTAACTGAAACTTAATTATTGGCCGGTGTGAGGGGTTGAAGGGGTAAATATGGACTGCATGGTCCAACCAGATGCCTTAATCTGGTCATACACATTTTGTTCGATGGTCGCTAGTTTTTCTGCAAAGCTGGTTTCCTGAAGTCCCCGGTGCCAAAAGATCAGGGCATCTTCATTGGTGTCTGGATAGTAACGTTTCCGTTGGCCGATTACAGTGAAACCGACCCGATGGTATAGGGTTTGGGCAATGGTATTGCTACGGCGCACTTCCAATGTTGCCCACTCTGACCCCCTTTTCATCGCAGCCTTGAGTAAGGTGATCAACATTAACCGCCCTAGTCCTTGATGTCTGTAGTGTGGATCAATCCCAAGGATGGTGATATGTGCCTCTTCTAGGACAAACCACACGCAGCCCAATCCAATCAGGGCTGCTGGATTAACTTGGGCCGTGGTAGGGCCAACCTGCAAGCGGGCGTGGGGAATTTGAATCGACTTGGCCAGATTTTGTTGTGAGGCTTCAAGGATGAGTAGATTGCTATTGGGGCTGTCAATTTCCCGCTGATAGCCAGCTTCAGTCCATAATCCCCCAAAACACAAATGATCAAGCGCTAGCACTTCTGGTACCCGATCAAACGTCAAATGTTTGATTTCTAGATGGTTAAATGCATGAGCCATTATCAATCGGATCGGAATGGTTGAAAGGGTGGAGCAGAAATTGCTGAAGCAAGAACTTGCAGGGGAATTTGGTATGGAATTCACTGCCTGAATCAATGAATTCGGGGTGACATAACCATATAATCTAAGACTGTATCTCAACTATGATTTTGCCTCTATGATATCATCACCCACTGAAAGAACGGTCCTGAATCCATCCCATGCTGCTGCTTATCTGCTGAAGGAACAACCTGTTTCAATTTCACCAAATCAATCGTTGTTACCGTTGACCAGTCGGGTGAATGCGGCTGATCATTTAGAGGTCGGAGGGTGTGATGTACCGCAATTGCGCCAACAGTTTGGTTCTCCCCTTTACATTTTGGATGAGTTCACCCTCAGGGCTGCCTGTCGTCAATACCAGCAATCGTTCCAGACCCATTATGCTGGGGAATCGTTGGTGATTTATGCCTCTAAGGCGTGGAATTGCCTAGCGGTGTGTGCCTTGGTGGCCAGTGAGGGATTGGGCTTGGATGTGGTTTCAGGGGGGGAACTGCATACGGCGTTGAAGGCTGGAGTGGCTCCAGAGACTATTTATCTGCATGGCAACAATAAGTCCCGG